>CANQCO010000015.1 GCA_947589705.1 Candidatus Gastranaerophilales bacterium | reverse complement strand
GAGTTACGCCTGAAAATAAAGATTCACTTCTTGATTTAATAAATGCAAAAAATAGTGATGGACAGTTTAGATTTAATGCCTATAAAATTCAGTCAATTCTAGGTAATGTTACACCTGAAAATAAAGATTTACTTCCTGAATTAATAAATGCAAAAGATAATGAGGGTAATTTTAGGTTTGATGAATATTACATTTCGTCAATTCTATATCGAGTTACGCCTGAAAATAAAGATTCACTTCTTGATTTAATAAATGCAAAAAATAGTGATGGACAGTTTAGATTTAATACTAGAGACATTACGTCAATTCTATATCGGGTTACACCTGAAAATAAAAATTTATTTCTTGATATACTTCCTGAATTAATATATGCAAAAGATAATGAGGGTAATTTTAGGTTTAATGGAAATAACATTTCGTTAATTCTATATCGGGTTACACCTGAAAATAAAGATTTACTTCCTGAATTAATAAATGCAAAAGATAATGAGGGTAATTTTAGGTTTAACGCAGATAACATTTCGTCAATTCTATATCGAGTTACGCCTGAAAATAAAAATTTACTTCATAACTTAATAAATGAAAAAGATAATGAGGGTAATTTTAGGTTTGACGCAGATAACATTTCGTCAATTCTATATCATGTTACACCTGAGAAGAAAGAGATATTAAAAACCTTAATAAATTTAAAAGGTAGTGACGATAAGTTTAGGTTTAACGGAGATGATATTATAAATATTTTTAGCTCTGTTGCACCTAAAAATAAAGATTTACTTCCTGACTTAATAAATGCGAAAAATAGTGATGGACAATTTAGATTTTCTGCCAGAAGCATTTCTAATATTATTATATTGGTTACACCTAAAAATAAAGATTTACTTCATAACTTAATAAATGAAAAAGATAATGAGGGTAATTTTAGGTTTAATGGAAATAACATTTCTTTAATTTTGAAATATTTTACACCTGAAAATAAAGATATATTTCCTGACTTAATAAATGCCAAAGATAATGATGGACAATTTAGATTTAATGCCAACAACATTATGGTAATTCTAAAGAATTTTACACCTGAGAATAGTGATATATTGGAAACCTTAATAAACTCAAAAGATAATGAGGGTAATTTTAGGTTTGACGAAAATAAAATTAATTTCATTCTGCAATATTTTACACCTGAAAATAAAGATTTAATTCATAACTTAATAAATGAAAAAGATAATGAGGGTAATTTTAGGTTTAATGGAAATAACATTTCTGCAATTTTGGAATATTTTGCACCTGAGAATAAAGAGATATTAAAAACCTTAATAAATTTAAAAGGTAATGACAATAAGTTTAGGTTTAGCGGAGACGATATTACGAGTATTTTTTCCCTTGTTAAACCTGAAAATAAAGACACACTCTTTAACTTGTTGGATAATTATAATAAACTTGAACTAACACCAAATTATATAATTTCAATTCTTAATCCAAATAATAATATCAGCTTAAAGGATATAAAAACCCTTGAACATATAATAGGTAAAAATGAAACAAAAAGCCTTAACGCTGAAGAAATACAAACCGCCTATAATTTTAAAGGTTTATTGAATAAACAAAATATTAATGAAATATCTCAACGTAGAAAAAAAGAAATAGTAAGAAAACTTGTAAGAAGTAATACCGGTGTTTTTAATATAAGCGATAAATTAAGAAAATATCTGCCGCTTTTACCGAAAAATCAAGAAGAATATTGTACTTTCTTACCTGCACTTGTAAAATCTATAGGTATAGAAACAAATGAACTTTCGCAAAGTGATATTTCGAAAGTAGAAAAGGAGTTAACTTCTTTATCTGATACTTTAAAATCAATAAGTGATGATGATTTTAAAAACCTTAAAATTGAACAAGAATATACAACAGAAGATCTTATTAAAAATACATATGAAATAGTAAAAAAATTACCCGAGGAAGAAAGACAAAAAGTATATGATTATTTTGGCTTTGAACTAAAAATTAATAGTGCTGGAACCACTGTAGACGATAATATAACGAAGAAATTTAGTATAACAGGCTATCCCGTAAATTTAAACAACGGGAAAAAACTTGCTCAAATTGACAAAGCTGAAACAAAAGCTGTTGTTGAACAATTGCGACCGTATATTATAAAATACTCGGAAAATAATCCGATAATATCAAATAATAAGCAAGTTGAAATTATATTAAATGAAATCCTTGAAAAATTTCCCGAGTTAAGAAATTCAATTGGGAAAACTCAACATTCAAAGCACGATTATGATTTATTAAAACATTCGTTAAAAGTAATGCAGAAAATCACTCAAAATCCTCAATTTGATAAATTAAACATAAGTGATAAAAAACTTATGCTGTTAGCTTCATTATTTCATGATATCACCAAACCTGAAGGACTTGTTGATGAAACGCATTCAAGGGAAAGTGCTTTTGATACTTACTACATATTAAAAAAGATTAATCTATCTAAACAAGAAGAAATTAAGCTGTATACTTTAATAAAAAATCATGAATGGCTTAAATACGTAAATAAAAAAAATGTAAGCGATTCAGAAAAACGACTTCAATCAGCAGCTTTTGACCTGCAGTATGATAATTTATTTGAAATGTCAAAGATATTTACTGTAGCTGACTTAAAAGCGGTGAAAGAAGATGACGGTTATTATTTAAAATATAAAGAAGACTTTGAAACTTGTTCTAAGTCAATAGAAAACTACATAAAAGAGTTAAAAACCTCGCAGCCTGTAATGCCAGTAACCCCACTACCAAAGGCTAGCAAAATAAATACAGCAATTACTACTGTAAATTTTGACGGTTCTACTAACATTAAAGGGGTTTACAAAAATAAAGACGGACTTGTAATAATTAAATATAATGAAGTGAAAAATGATGACTGGGAAAAAATAGGATTCCCTAAAGGCTCTATATCTAGAGGTATCGACACAAAAGGTTTATCTTCTAAACACGGTGAACTAAAAGCAATCGAAGAAGTAAATACCGGAAATATAAAATTTTTCGTACATGGATTAGATTATTCAAATCAGCTATCAAAGTTCAATGCTTTTGCTCTCCCTGATTCAGACGCTTTATTATCGGTAAGCTATGCAGAGCGTCCAGAGAGTAAATACAGATTTTTTAGACCACAAGGAGTAATTTTAAATACTCCTACTAAATACATGCACGGGGGCGGTGAAACCGATGCCGGGCCTGGAAACGCTAAAAACCTGGATCTATTTAAAAAAGATTATATCTTTGGCGGTTACAGAGAATCCGATAGAAAATATATATCAAATCTGATTAAAAATGCACTAGATTTGACAGACGAAGAATATTTAGAATTTGTCAAAGAAAATGCAGATAAACCTTTTACTTCAATAGAACCGGAAGAGGTAAGAAATACTTTAATAAAAGCATTTTCCACCATAAATTCAAATACAAGAATAGGAAATCGCGCCTACAACGAAATGTATATAACTAACCCCGAGGTTATGGGAGTTTTTGCTTATCCAGAGGATGATCATGTAGGAAATATAATCCAATTTATAGATAAACAGCCAGGCTTTTTAAAACAGTATGCACTTGATAATGATTTGCCTTTTCTAGTTTTTGGCTATTAATTATAAAGAAACACATGGTTTGATTATTTGAATCATTTAGTTTTACAAAGCGAAGCACCGCAACGAAGTGAGGATTACAAAGCGAACATCTGAGCAATGCGAAGATTGTTACAAAATGAACAGGCGAGGTACGAGCCTTGTGAACTTGTATGCGAAACGAAGTGTAGCTGAGTCTGTATCCGAAGCAAAACGGAGTTTGGCTGAGCCTGTATGCGTTGTCTGACTATTTAAGGGCAGCTAAAATCCAAACAGGAAGCCAACTTTCCGTAAAAATCAAACTAACCGTAAATATCAAACTACTCAATTAACTACAACTACAATTACAAGTAAAGAGCCTTGCAATTACAAGGCTCTTTACTTGGCTGGGACGGAAGGATTCGAACCTCCGAGATGCCTGGACCAAAACCAGGTGCCTTACCACTTGGCGACGTCCCATTACTTTCGACTATTATATATTATTAACTACACAGTTAAAAGTCAAGACTTAATTTACTTTATGATATAATCAATGTATGTTGGATAATTTTAAGAATAAAAATATTTTATTAGTTTCACAAAATCTTCAAATTGAAGGGGCCGCAATTGTACTTTACAATTTAGCACAAATTCTTATTAATTTTGGATTTAATATTGATATTTTAGCTTTTCAAAACGGACCTCTGTCAAAAAAATATAGTGAACTTGGTATAAATATTAATTTCGGTTTAAATTATAAGGAATATCCTTTTTTTCTACATCAAAAACTTATCAATTATGATTTAATAATTGCTAATACATCTGTTTCATACAAAATTGTAGAAAAATTAAAAGATTATGTACCTGTTATATGGTATTTACACGAATCAAAAATACCTGAGTTGTTTATAAAAAATATGGAAAATTTTAACAATATTTATTGTGTAAGTGAATATGCGAAAGAAGAACTTGAAAAATCATTTTCAAATCTTAATCAGATAAAAAATATTAAAATTATATATAATTATGTGGAAGACGAAAACAAATCAAAAGAAAAAAATCCCCCCCCCCGAAAGGATTTCACAACCAATCACGAACATCAAAAGGTTATATTCAATATTGTTGGAACAATATCAAAAAGGAAAAATCAGCTTGGGCTTTTAAAAGCCTACAGCATATTGCCTGAAGAGTATAAAAATAAGTGTCAAATTAACATAATCGGTTCAAATGGAGACTCAAAATACTATAATTCATTAATGCAATTAAAAGATGATAATATCAATTTTACAGGAGTAGTCACGGGAAATAAAAGAATTGAATTATTTAATGGTGCTGATGTATTTGTAGTACCTTCTCTTGATGATCCTGCATCATTAGTTGTAGTTGAGGCTTGCATGTTATCTAAACCGTTAATCGTTTCAGATAAAGTCGGTGCAAAATATATGCTAAACGATAAAAACGGTATTATTTTTAAATATGATGATATTCAAGCTTTAAAAGATTCTTTAATTTATATGATTGACAATAAAGACTCTCTAACCGAGATGGGGAAATATTCACGAAAGATGTATGAACAACTTGCTGCAAAAGAAAGATATATTAATGATTGGATTAATATTCTTAAAAATGAATTTAATAAACAACACAATCTTAAAGATAAAAGCGATTTTAAAATAAAACACTCGTTTTTATTACCCATAACAGTTGCAATTAATATTATATACAATTTCTTATCTTATAAAATTTCGAAGCAAGAAAAGAAAAAATATTCTTTAGAAAAAAATATAAATATACTAAAAAACATATATAATTTATAAAATAAAGTATACAATTATTTTTTTTTATGCCTTAATATAATGTATAAACAAAAAAAGGGAATTATACAATGCAGGCAAGACGTGCGGCGAGAGAGCTGGCTTTAATATTATTTTCACAGATGGATTCAATACAAAATCTCAATAAATGGGATTTTCAGGATATTGTTTTAAAATCAGTAAGGACGCTTACAAATAATTCTGCGGATGATTTAAAATCAATAGCAGCTTCCATTCTTGAAATGAAAGAATTTATTGAAGAATATGAGTCCAATCATCCGAAAAATCTTGAAAGACCTATTGAAGTATCAAATATTCCCGTTCCAATTCCAATGACATCTGATATGCAGGGAAAATTAGACGAACTTTTAAATATTGCGGAAAAGACCATGCTTGCTCTTGAAATAGCTGAAATGTCAGCCTTGGAAGAAAATTCCGATGTTAAAGAATATATTATAAAGATTGCCGATGCGTTTAAAACTCATAAAGATGAAATTGATGAACAAATTAAGAAATTTGCATTCGGCTGGGATATTAACCGTCTTGTTAAAATGGACAAGGATATTTTAAGAATTGCTATTTGCGAGCTTTTATATGTAAAAGATGCTCCTTTGAAGGTTATTATTGATGAAGCATTAGAACTTGCAAAAAAATATTCTACCGATGATTCCGCTTCATTTGTCAACGGCATTTTAGGCAAAGTGGTTATTGAAAATAATCTGAAATAGTTTCAGGATATATTTATGTTTAATTTCTTAAAAAAAGATATGCAGGAAAACAAAAGCCAAAAGAAGGAAAATTCAAAATCTTTTTGGAAGTTTTCTTTTGACGGACTAAAAAAAACCATATCTAATACGACTCAAAACCTTGTGGATAATGTAGTAAATGCTGTTGAAGAAGAAGAAATATTTGATGATTTTATCCTTGATGATATGGAAGATCTTTTAATTAAAGCTGATTTAGGGGTTAATTTGGCTTCCTCCATCACGGATAAATTAAGAAAACAAACGAAAGTAAAACCTTCTCAAATAAAAATGTTTTTGAAAGAAGAATTTAAAAATATTTTGAATTTAGCAGGCAGCTACGAATTAAATTTTAATGATAACGGGCTGAATATTTATTTTATAACAGGTGTAAACGGAGCCGGTAAAACAACATTAATAGCTAAATTGGCATATAAATTCAGGTTGTCGGGCAAAAAAGTACTTTTAGCGGCAGGAGATACATTTAGAGCTGCTGCTGAAGAACAGCTTGATATATGGGCTAAAAGGGCCGAAGTTGATATTGTTCGAGAAGATGGAATTGACGCTGCTGCCGTTGTTTTTGACGCAATTAAAAAAGCACAAAATGAAAACTATGATGTTCTTTTAATAGATACGGCAGGCAGGTTGCATAATAAACGCAACTTAATGGAAGAACTGAATAAGGTTAAATCCGTAATTGATAAGCTTGCTCCTGATTGTTTACAAGAAAGTATGCTTGTACTTGACGCCAATACAGGGCAAAACGGACTTTCTCAAGCCAAATTATTTTCTGATGCCGTTAATTTAACTTCTGTTGCTCTGACTAAACTCGACGGCAGTGCAAAAGGCGGTATTATTATTGCTATTGCAAAAGAATTTAATCTTCCGGTTAAATTAATCGGAGTGGGCGAAAAACTTGATGATTTAAAGCTTTTTGACTCAAACGATTTTTTAAATGCTTTGTTTGAAAAAAAGTAAACTAGCAAATATTTTTTTTCGATGGTTTAATACCTTCGAAAGGAATAAAATTATGAATGTTAGACCTATTTCTGTTTCTGAATGTAATATACAAGCTTTTCAAGGTAAGAAAAATAAGTCAAAAAACCCGAAAAAAGATAACAATATAGTACCTAAAGCATTAATTTTAGCAGGTGCATTAAGTGCTGCAACAATTTCAGGCATTTTACTTATTAAACATAAAAAATTTCCACAATCATTATCCGAACACGTAAAAAATTTAAAAGAAACTTTACAAAGTAAATACGAAAATAAAATGTTTGAATTAAATATTAAAAAAGCTGCCGACTCTTTAAATAAACCCAATACATCATTAAGTATACAAGTATTACCCTCAGGAGTTAAAAAAATTGAAGAAGTATCATCCGATTCACTTTGCGGAACAAATATTTTAACCCAATTAACTCCAAGTGTTAACGGTGTTGCAAAAATACAAACACACAAATTCGTTAATGGAGACATCTCTGAGATAACTACATTTGATAAGTTAGGAAAACAATTAAAAAATATTTTATTTGAACATGACTATATTAAAAGTCGTAAACCTCATACTATCACCATTACTGATAGTAGTAAAGGTATTACAAAAATCTTTTATGAATTTTCACAAAAGAATCCTAACCAAGTAAGTACGGTTATAATAGAAAAACCCGATGGTTCACAAAAAATTACAAAAATAAAAGAAAAACTATTTGATAAATTATCAAGAGCATTTTTGGAAATAGGGAAATCTATTTATTAAAATAAAAATATACATACAACTGTAGTAATAATGCCAATAACAATAAGTGCAAGAGTTGCCATAACAACCTGTTTATCTTTATGTTTTTCAAGACAGCTTGAAGTACCCAGTACATGACTTGCCGCACCTATTGCAATACCTATTGATATGTCACTTTTAATATTAAACAGTTTTAACAGTTTATGACCTATTAATGCTCCGTATATACCTGTTAAAGACACTATACAGGCTGTAAGTTCGGGTATTCCGCCTATTGCTTTTGATATCTCAAGTGCAATAGGGGTCGTTACGGATTTTGGCATTAATGATGTCACTATATTCCAATCGGTATGAAAGACCTTACCTATAAAATAGCTGGACAAAAGTGCGGTAATTGTTGCAATAACAAACCCTGTATAAACAGCTCTTTTATTTTTTGTTAAAAGTTCTATATTTTCAACCAAAGGATAAGCAAGTGCTATTGTAGCAGGTCCGAGCATTAAAGTTAAGAAGCAGGCTGATTTATTATAGCTTGTATAATCAAGTTTAAATCCCAATATTATTGCAACCAATATTAATCCTGCCATAAATGTAGGCGGAAGTTTATTTAAAAATTTTACTTTTTTTAGTCTTTTTGCCGTCTCAAAAACTGCTATTGTTAATATTATCCCCCACAAATTAATCATTTTTGAGTTTCCTTATGTGTCTTAGGCGAATAAATTTTATTATATTGTCCACTACTATTGCCGTTAACAGCAGTGTGAGCGTGGCTGTTATAATTATATTAACCAAAATCGGTATAAGATTTTTTTCGATTATACCGTAATAGGCAATAATACCGACAAAAATAGGCACAAACATTAAAGGCATTAGCTGTAATAATAAATTACAGGAATCTTTAACCCATTCTTTTTTTATTATGCCAAAATTGAGCAGAAATGCAAAGATTATAAGCCCGAGTATCGGCGCAGGAAGTATTATATGCAGATACTTAACCAATAAGTTACATAAATACTGCACTGTTATAATTATAATAAATCCCAAGATTGTTTTTAATATTCGGCTAAACATTATAATCCTCAAAGACTATTTTAGCACAAATATAATTAGTGTCTGTATTTTGAATCCATATAGTCGCTGCCTTCAATGCCGTCAACAAAGAAGTAGTCAGAATTGTATTTATACTGAAAAGTTTTCGGTTTTTTATTTACATATTCATCCATCAACTTATGTTTTGAAAATCTGTCACTTTCAAATGACATATAATTTGCAAGTTTTTCTACCGGTATTGATTTATAAGGCACAATTACATCCCCGTCATAGTAGCCTGTTATATATATTTTTTTAATATTCGTCCCCTTTTGGGCTTTAACAGTCCATAATACGGGTTCATAAGCAGATAAAAGAAGTGTTATAGGTTTATTTTGTACTTCAACTTTAACGGTTACCGTTCCAAGCCCATGGTTCATTCGGCTTGAATTATCTTTATAATATCCTTCATCTACAGACACAACGTGCAAATCGCCTATAACTTCTTTTCTTTTGTTTTGTATTTGTTCAATATTCTTTTTAAAATCTTTTTCAATTTTTTTATTTTTTTCTTCTTCCAAAAAGATTTTTTCTTCCGTAATATTTGATTCATCAGTTGTTTTTTTTATTACAAAATCTTTTTCGACGATATAAGGAATTTCATCATAAAGAAAATCGGTTAAAATATTATTCTTATAGTCAACCTGTCCCCATTTGCCGTCTTTTTTTACCCATATAGCATCTGAGTCGTTATAAAAATAATCATTATTTATTTCATCATAAACTATAGGAAGTATAAGTTCATTATTTATATTTATAATCCCATATTTTCCGTGTTTTTTTATGAGAAAATCCATGTAGCGTCTGTGAAGGAATTTAAGTTCATCATAATTTTGAGTTATAATGCTTCTTCCTTTTGTATCAACAATAAAAACTTTACCCTTTTTTTGTATACTGTATATTCCGTCAGAAAGACGCTCGGGCGGAGTTTCAGACACAAGTTTAAACTGAAGCTTTTTATTTTTGGTGTAGTAATAATATTTATTCCCTTTATTTATTATAATGAATGAATCGTTAACTCTTATTTTTTGCTTTCTTAAGGGGAAAATGACCTTACCTTTGTCATTATATAATGCCTCTTTAATATTATTAACATTTTTTATGTATGAAGCAATAATCATATCTCCTGCAAAATCAATACTATTATATTTAAAGGGAATTACCGTTTTTCCTTCAGAATTAATAACCCCCATTTTTTCGTTTTTAGCCGCAAGAAATAAATTATCTTTTAGATATTTTATACGTTGATATCTTTCGTTATTTATGGGATTTTTATTTTCATCGGCAAGGTAGTATACAGAGGGCTTTATTAGCTTTGGTTTAGTTATTTGAGGACTTGAAACAAGCCGCATTATAGTATACAAATAAACTCTTTTTACCCCCGTAAATAATATTATACTCACGGCAATAATTATAAACACGGAAAGCAAGATTGATAATTTTTTATATATATTATTTTCCATTATATTTCCTTTCCGTTAAAGGGCTTATATCCTTCAAGCATTTGATATTTAAACTTTTGAGAACCAAAATTGACTGTTAATATTTCGCTATAGCCCGAAATAGAGAATGCAGGGTAATACTCTTTATTTTCATATAATTTTATTCCGCTCTTTTTACTATACGGGTCTTTATCTTTAAATATACCGTTTACGGAGATTTTAGCTCTTGCGTTATCTAAATCCAAAGAGACTCCAACAATATCGCCCGTTTTAATATCGTATCTTCTTAATTCTTCAATTACACTTGGTGACATTTTCCAGTCATACATTCTAGCAGGTTCTTTATGAAAATAAATAAAACCAAATTTATCACCATTATCTAGAGAGATTTTTTCTATTGATTTCGTATCTTTTATTTGAAATTCAAAATAATATTTGCCCTTTGTATGGGATTTACTTGCGGTATAGAAATTCTGGTGACCGCAGTACTTTGCACTTAAGCCATTTGGCGATAATTTGCAAAACTGTATTTGAGTTTTTTCGCTGCATGTTAATTTTGTGTAATTACCTTTTTTGAGGGGTGAATTAAAGTCTGATATATAATCGGATACTTTTCCTTTAGGAATCGGCGGCACTATAAATGTTACATATTTACCGTCTTGTATTTTTCCTATAAATAAAATATTTGATTTTTTTTCAAATTTCTTAATTTCTTCAAGCGTATAGAATTCAGGTTCAATATTCTCAGTTTTTTCTTTATGCGTTTTTTCTGAAGGTTTTTCTTCCTCTTCTTTTAAAATTAACCTTTTAGGATTTCCGTATCCTCCATCTTCATATTTTGAGCCATAAGAATAACTTTTTTTATATACCCATTCTTCATAGGGAAGATTTTTATAATCCAAAAAATTTCCATCTAAATCGAAAAAGGCATATTTGTTGTTATTTTTCGCCATTATTACAGAATTATCTTTATTATATTTAAGTCTTACATCTTCAAATACCAAAGGGCATATTATTTTATTATGGTTATCAATAACGCCGTATTGATAATTATTTTTTACTTCAAATAATACCTTATTATCTTTTTTATAAAATCTGCTTATATTATCATATAACAACGGAAGAACTTCTCTGCCCTTGTTATCGACAAGTTTATATCTGCCCGATTGTTTAATTTTAAAATAATTTGAATCTACAATTACCGGATTATACTCAGATATTATTTCAAATATTTTTTTATAATTGCTGTCTGAAATTATATATTTATTATTTTCACCTCCAAAAACAACATAATCCGAATAAATATCAATTTCATCAGCTTCAAGCTTTTTATTTCCGTCATAGTCAAAAATAATATCAATAAGATTTGATTGTGAAGAGCCTTTTTCTTCATCTTTTTTTATTTGTGCAAAGAAAATATTTTTATCTCTTTTGTATTCTATCTTATAATATTTAAGAGGCAGAATATATTTCCCAGTGTTATCAATTATTCCGTACTTACCGCGTTTTTTAACCTTAAGTCTGTCTGGCGTCAATTTAGAAACGGATTTATAAAAATCGTTATTAAGTTTATTACCTTTTATATCGGTAATATAATATCTTGTATTATCTCTTTTCTTCTTCTTTTCTTCATAATCCGATTTATATTCTTTTTGTTTTTTCTCTGTTTTTAAGGTTAAAATTTTTAATTGAATTATTGGTGCATTCAAATATAAGATATAGCCCAAAATCAAAGAAAGTATAAGAAGAATGAAAAATAAAAGTTTATAAACTCTGTTCATAAATCCTCAAATCTTTATCTACAAACAGAATTATATAGTTTTTTCTTCACAATGTAAATAATTATTTAACCGTAAAAGTAGCAGTAACGGTGGAAACAACCTTTTTTTCAATTGAAGAAGTATCATTTATTCCGTAGTTTTCAACATCAGTTGAATCAACTGGAACTATTTGAAATACGCCGAGTTTTGCACTTGTCATAACGCCTATTTTGCCGTTAGTCCCTTTAACTAGGCTTTCTGCTCTTTGTTTAGCGTTTTTTGCAGCTTCCTGCGCTGCTGCAATTTTAATATCATCAAGGTTTGAAACATAATACTGAACGCTTCTTGATTCAATATTAACATCTTGGTTTACAAGCATATCAACCTTTTTGGATACTTCCGTTAATTTATTTATATCCTGCAGTTTAACTGTTGCGGTTTGAGTAGCGTTATAGTATTCAACTTCATTTGTTGTATTATATGAGCCGGGGAATTTTTTATAAACTGGGTAGCTGTCAACAACTGAAAATTCTATACTGTCTGTATTTATGCCGTTTGATTTAAAAAATTCTTTAATTTTATTGGAGTCTTGTGCAAGCTGTGCATAGCTTTCTTTTAGTGTCGGTTTTTTAGCCGTATATGAGATAGTCCATGAAGCGTTATCTGATGTAACTTTTTGGCTCGCCGAACCCGTTACTCTTATTGTTTGGTTTTGGAGTTTTTGGAATTGTATTATTGATTTTGATAAAATATAAGTTGAAAAAATACACCCGAGTGCAATCATAAGTCCCAAAAGAACAACATGTAAACCTTTAATCTGCATAATTAACCCCTTTTTTGTTATTAAAAAACTCCCGCTCAAGGATTCGAACCTCGATAGCAACATCCAGAGTGTTGCGTCCTACCATTAGACGAAACGGGAATATTTTTATTCTACTACAAAAATTTATTTGTCCAACATTTATTTTATCTTTTTTAAAGATGAAATGAAATTATTATGTTCAACGTCGCCGTCTACCTTGGTTAAAAAGACCTGACAATCTTTTTCATCCGCTTCAATGGGAGGGAGCTGCTCTAATTCCGCCGCATAATAATTGCTGTCATTTCTTGAATTTAAAGGTATTCTGTTTGCCAGACTGTTTAAGGAAATATTCCTTAAAATTCCCGCAAACCCTTTTTTACGATTACTGAATTTTGTGTATATTCTTAAGATTGCATCGGAATTTTCAAGGTTATAACATCCTACAATATATGCACTTAATGTGGGAGAATATGATTTTATTTTCATAAGTTCAATTTTATTATCTTTTAATTTTAAATCGCCCGTTATTTTGTCAAAACTGCCGTCAGGAATATTTACCATATCTGAAAATACGGAAGGGCTAATCATTGTAACGGGGTTTCTGAATAATGCCGCAAATTTAAGTATATATTCAACAAGCCCGACTTTTTCTATTGTACCGTCTTTAACTATAAACTTTATAAATCCGTTTAATTTTAAGGATTCATCGGTATTTAAAGAAATTATGCCCGATGCTTTTCCCGTTATTTGTCTTTTTAAATTCAATATAGCAGTCGACATTATATCTGAATCAACGTCTTTAATGCCGAGTTTTAAATCATATTTTTGATTCTTTAAGTCGCAATTAACATCCAAAGATGAAATACCGTCTGCTATATCAAATCTGTTAGACTTCAATTTAAAAATGCTGTCTTTATCAAGAGTCATATTAGCTATAATATTTGAGAAATTAATTTCTTTATATTTGCCTTTGACTATTTTTAATACACATCTTTCGACTATCAGATTTTTAACATCAAATGCCATTGCCACATCATCGTCGCTGTCGTCATCTATATCTTCTTTAGTATAATCGGCAGCTTCAACGGGTTTTGTCATTGCCGTCATTATTCTGTCCACATCGATGTCATCTATCGTAAGTTCGGTATTTTTAATAACTATCGGGAATTTTATTTCGTTAAGAATGCTTCCCGTAAAGTTATAACTGCACCTTCTGTATCTTCCGTCAGCTTTTATATTAACAAGGTTATCTTTTGTTGAAATTGAACCTTCTTTGAGCATAAGCCTTTGAGAAGGAATTAGGATTTTTTCCGCAGATAAATCAGCAGCAATAACAGGTACTTTACCGGTATTATCATATTTCATCTGCCCCGAGAATGTACCTTTTCTAAACATTTTTTGACCTATAAGTACATTTAAGAACTCGCTCGGCAAGGGTTTAGGGATATCAAAACCGAAATCCAATATGGTTCCGTCTGCTTTTACGTTGCCGTTTAAGGTCAATATAGGTTTTATTCCTTTGGATTCTCTCGTAATTTCTTTTGCTATATAGTAATTGATATCTTTGATGTTTATAATGTCACCATCAACCCTTACATCCGCTTTAAATGCTCTGTCATAGTTTATCGGGCTAAAAGAAGCGCCATCTACCAGAATATCATCACCTTTTTTGATTTTCCCCATCAAAATAACATCAAATATATTATTTTTAGATTTTATTATGAGTTTACCTCTGCTTGAACCTTTTAATGTAAGCGGAATACAGGCAACTTTAGCAAGATAGCCTTCTATAAAATCATTTGTTATGGCGGTCGTCATATCTATATTTGTATCAAGAGTTTTAAGATAGTCTTTTACGCTTCCCGAAAACTCAAAATCGTTAACTTTACTGTTATTATAAAACCCTTTAAAGTTCTTAATCTCTAAATTATTACCGTTTAAAGATATTATTCCCGAATTAACAATGAAGGGAAGATTATTTAACGGAATAAGCTTTGCTTGTATCCTGTTAAAATTAATATCTCCCGTCATATTATTTTTGGTAAGTTTTATCTTAAAATCAAAATCGCCGTGGATATCCTTAACTATCGCAAGAATATCATCAATATTATTTTCTATAACATTTGTCTTTAGAAGTTTAATAACATCACGAATAAAGAACCTTTTAGCATATACGGTTGCTTCAAAGTTATTGTTTTTATCCGCCCAGGCGTCAAAAAATACTTTTGATTTGTTTATTATTAAGGGGCAGTTTTCTATTAAAAGCTGTTTATTTTTTATCAATACTTTATTGTCATCTTTTATTGAAAGATTAACTGTTTTACCTCCTCTTAAAATATCTGCGTTTAAGTCAAAGTGAACGTATCTTTCTTCTTTTTGAGTATTATCAACATATAAGTTATCGGCAGTTAATTTTATCAGAGTATCTTTTTGTGGTGAATAGTAAATTAAACTTTTATTTATATATAAAACAGAATCTAATAAATAAATATTCCAATCGTTTTTTTTCTGCTCTTTATTGTCTTCATTGATTTTAATCATTGAAAGAAGTTTATCGGTATCGGCAAAAATATTATCTGCTCCGAATTTTTTTACAACTATTGTTTTATTAAAAGCTTCTTTTAAAGATATTAATCCTTCAATATCTTTAACAAAAAATATATTTTCGCCGTCTTTATCAATGGAAATTTTACCTGCCTTAAATTCAATATCTCCGTTTAAATCGGTTTTTAAATAAGTATTTTGAATATCAATGTCGGTATTAAGATATTTTTTTGCACTATTTTCAACTGCGCTGATAACAGTGTTGTTTGATACCAAAGATGGCAGCACTTTTAAATAAAATATAAAAGAAAAACCAAATAGTATAAGTAACGAAATAATTAGAAAGGATAATATTTTAAGACTTAATTTCATAATAAATTCTCCATGATATAATTTAATCATGAAAAAGCTTTTATATATAATTTTAGTTTTATTATTTTTTGTGCGGAATGTTTCCTTCGCTGAAACCACAATATACAGTGAAGACAATAAATTCGGAATAAAAGACGAAAAAGGCAATATTTGCGTTGAACCTGTATACAATAAAATTATCAGGCTCGGAGAGGGTGCTTTTATAGTTCAAAAAAAAGTCAAATTCGGGATAATTAACAATTGCGGAGAAATACTTGTTCCGATTAAGTACAGACACGCCGAAAGAGTTTTGGGTAAATACGCAAAACTTGGCAACTACAATGACTACGGTTTATATGATGATAAGGGTTTTGCCGTTATTCCTCCCGTATACAGTTCTCTTGACCTTTTATTCGGCGGAATGATTTTGACATATAAAGATTATAAATACGGCGTTTCTGATTTCACGGGGAAAGTATTACTTGATAACCTTTTTGACGATATCTATATGCCAAAGCCAAACATTATGAGGCTTGAATATGAGGGAAACTGGTATGAAATAGAACAGGTTAGATCAGACACTCTGACCCTGCCTGACGACGTTAAAAATATTGCTCAAAATGAAAATTTTAAGGTAACTAATATTGTGGTTAACACAGGTGTTGTTTCAGGGTATTCGGTTCTGACTTTTACCGATTATATAATTAAACTTATATCTTCAATTTCACCCGCACACGAAGATACAATTGATGAATTAATGCTCTCTCAAGGCGCTGAAACGGTTAATATATTAATAAAATTCGTATGGCTGCCAAAATATCCTCTTGCCTACGCAAGAAATTATTACAAATATATAAGAAACCCAAATAACGGTCCGTTGGCTGAAACCAGAAAAAGACTCCTTAATAAGATGAAAAAATCCTCATCTAATGAATAGATTTATAAGCCAAATCAGGTTTTCTTGCCGCAAGAGTTTCATCAACCTTTCTGACGGGAGTTGATTTAGGATGATTTAAGACTTCCTCCGGATTTGATTTAACCTCTTTTGCAATTTCAATCATTACATTAATAAATTCATCAAGTCTTTCTTTTGTTTCCGATTCCGTAGGCTCTATCATAATTGCTTCATGAACAATTAACGGGAAATAAACGGTAGGCGGGTGGAAGTTTGAATCCATTAG
Source organism: Candidatus Gastranaerophilales bacterium (assembly GCA_947589705.1). Lineage (GTDB taxonomy): Bacteria > Cyanobacteriota > Vampirovibrionia > Gastranaerophilales > Gastranaerophilaceae > Avigastranaerophilus. Next base: position 14,245 of record CANQCO010000015.1, on the reverse strand, counting down.
CCTTTTTGCTATTGCAAGCGTATTTACACCGTCCTCTTTTTGCCATTCACCCGATAATACAAATTCATGCATACATTTTGTATCGTATGGCAGAAGGTAATACTGTTTTAACTTATTCATCATATAATTTGCATTCAAAACAGCATTGGCACTTACATCTTTAAGTTCTTTCCCCATAGCAAGTATGTAGGCATAAGCTTTAATAAGTACGGAAAAATTACCGTAAAAAGCCTTCACTTTTCCTATTGAATGCTTAATATCGTAATCCCTAAAATATGACGTTCCGTTATATTTAATAACGGGAGACGGAAGAAAATCTTTTAGTTTTTCAACAACCGCAACAGGGCCTGCACCGGGGCCTCCTCCTCCATGGGGAGTCGAAAACGTCTTATGCAGATTTATATGAACGATATCAAATCCCATTAATTTAGGATTCGTATATCCCATAATCGCATTCATATTAGCTCCGTCATAGTATAAAAGCCCGCCTGCATTATGAACAAGCCTTGAAATTTCCAATATATTTTCTTCAAAAATTCCTAATGTATTGGGGTTCGTAAGCATAATAGCAGCAGTATTATCATCTAATACAGATTTTAAAGCTTCAAGGTCAACCTGACCTTTAGAGTTTGATTTAATTTCAACTATATTAAATCCGCACATTGCAGCGCTTGCAGGATTTGTACCGTGCGCAGAATCGGGGATAATAACATTTTTTCTGTTTTGACCTATTGTTTCAAAGTATTTTTTTACAATCATCATGCCTGTAAGTTCACCGTGAGCGCCCGCTGCGGGCTGCAGAGTTATTGCATCCATTCCCGTTACGGTTTTTAAAGCTTCCTGAAGATTGTACATCAATTTTAACGCACCTTGAGAGTCCTCATCATCCTGCAAAGGGTGAAGGTCTGTAAATCCTTCTAAGCCTGCCAGCATTTCATTTACTTTGGGATTATACTTCATTGTGCAAGAGCCTAAAGGATAAAAGCCTTTTTCTATACAAAAGTTTTTATCGGATAACTCTTTATAATGGCGCATAACTTCTAATTCAGTCACCTCGGGCAGGATTGAATCATTAATTTCAGACAAATATTTTTTATCTATAAAATCAAAATTTATATTTTCTTTAGTAAGATTTATTCCGTCAGTTCCTTTTTTGGATTTTTCAAAAATAAGTTTAGTCATTATATCCCCTAACCATATTACAGGCATTAAAAGCCCTGTTTGTAATTTCATCTAAAGAAGCATTTTTATATAGTGCTCTACCTAGTCCTACGGCTTTTGCACCTGCTTTTAAATATGCCTGAATATCCTCTATTTTTATACTGCCTGCCGCAATTACGTTGATAAACTTCATCGGGCGAAGAATATCTTCAATATAATCAGCACCGCCCATAGGATTAGCAGGTGAAATTTTTATTAATTGAGTTCTTGCCTTCCACGCGGAATATGCTTCATTTGGTGTTGTTGCAGTCATAATCAAAGGAATTTTTTGGCTTTTACAAAGTCTTACAAGATTCATTTGAAATACGGGAGAAACAACCACATCTACACCCGAATCTATTGCGATCTGAGCTTGACGCTGAGTAATTATTCCTCCTGCCATAATCATCGGGCGAGTACTTTGACTTGTAATATCTTTTATAACATTAACCATTTCAGGCTTTTCTATAACTATTTCAATAATATTTATACCGCCTTGAGTTAATGCGTTAACAATATCTTTTGTTTTTTGTACATCCTCAATTCTTAAGACTGCAAATAATTTTTCGGCTGATATCTTCTCTATGGGATTCATTCTTTATTTCTTTCTCAACTTCAATAAATTTGTCATAAAAGCATTATCAATTTTATCTGATTTATCAAATGTAATTATTTTTTCCAAATCTTCTTTAAATTGTGTAATATCATCGTATTTTCTAAGAATACCGTCAATAGCAACAGATATATCACCTGTTTCTTCGGAAACAACAATGCAGGCGGAATCGGAAATTTCGCTGGCACCTATTGCGGCTCTATGTCTTGTTCCGTATCTCCAGCTGAGTTTTGGATCTTCTGTTAAAGGAAGAAGAACACCTGCCGCCAGTATTTTATCATTATAAATAACCATAGCACCGTCGTGCAGCGGAGTATTAGGGAAAAATATTGTTAAAATAAGCTCGGTTGAAATATCAGCATTAATAGGAATTCCAACCTCATTATACATAGACTTATCTTCCGCTTTTTGTATAACGATTAAAGCACCTCTTTTAACACGGCTGCAATATTTTACGGCCTCCGTTATTTCTTTTATTACATTTGTTTTTTTATCGGCATTATTATTTTTGAATGAAAAGAAATTCTTAGCCACAAATTTAGTCTGTCCGAGATGAACAAGCAATTTTCTAAGCTCGGGCTGAAAAACTATAACCAATGATAATAAAATACCCGATAATAAATATTGCGCAATTTGACCTAAGAGATGAAATTCAAGTGCAATAAGTACAGCCGAAAATATCCACGCCACAATTATAAACAATAAAATACCTCTGACCAATTTTTCGGCTTGGGTATTTTTAATAAATTTTAAATATATATATGCAACAATTATTACGACAATAACAACTTGAATAATATCTTTAAATGTAAAAGAAACAGGACTGTTAACCAGCTCCGCACCGTTTAATAAATTTCTGTATACATCTAACATTTTGTTGAACATTAACTATCCGTTCATTCTATCGGGAATTACATCCGACTCACATAATTGCGCATAAGTTTGTCTATTTATAATAATATCAGATTTTCCATTATTTACAAGTACTGCAGCAGGTTTTAAAACTCTGTTATAATTACTGGACATAGAATAGCCGTATGCACCTGTATTATAGAAACAGATAATATCTCCTTCTTCAATTTCAGGCAAAACAATATCTTTAGCCAGAATATCACCTGATTCACAAAATCTGCCTGCAATAGTAACTTTTTCAACAGGTTTTTCATTTGGTTTATTGGCTATTTCAACGGTATATTTAGCTTGATAGAGGCTTGGTCTGGCATTATCAGCCATCCCGCCGTCAACAGCCTGATATTTTCTACCGTTTGGTACTTTTTTAGAACTTCCCGCCGTATATATAGTAACACCAGCTGTTCCTACTATACTTCTTCCCGGTTCTATAAATACATAAGGTTCATCTATATTGTACTTTTGAGCGTGAGTTCTGATTGAATCGATGATTGTATTTGCGATTTCATATATTGATATCGGTTTATCCTCTTCAGTATATTTAATTCCGAGCCCGCCGCCTAAATTTATTTCGCTTAATTCTATATTATACTTATCTTTGATTCTTTTTATTTCATTAAAAATAACATCCACTTCATCATAATATACTTGTTTTTCAAATATTTGTGAGCCGATATGAGCATGAAGCCCCACCAAATGCAAATTAATATATTCATCTCTTATAAGTTCAAGCGCTTCATCAATTTGAGTAAGGTCAAACCCGAATTTAGAGTCCAAATGCCCTGTTTGAATATATTCATGAGTATGACATTCAATTCCGGGGGTTATTCTTAAAAGTATTCTGACCGTTTTATTTTTCGATTTGGCAATATCATTTAAAAGCGCAAGTTCAAAGAAATTATCAACAGAAACCGTTCCTATCCCTAAATCAAGAGCCATATTAAGTTCATCATAAGATTTGTTGTTTCCGTTAAATAAGGTTTTTGACATATCAAACCCCGATGATTGAGCAGTATATATTTCGCCTCCCGAACATAAATCAAGTCCGAAGCCTTCCTGCGCCATTATTTTGCACATAGCCTTTGTCATAAAGGCTTTAGAAGCATACATCATACGCATTTTAGGATAATTTTTAAATGCGTCCTTATAACTTTTTGTAATTGAGCGAATTGTTGCTTCATCAAATATATATAAAGGTGTTGCATACTCATTCGCAAGTTCAATAAGGTCGCATCCGCCTATTTCTATATTTCCGTTTTCATTAATTCGGGTTGTAACTGGTTTAATTTCTTGATTTGCCGTATTCATACTATCTCCTTAACAATCTTTTTTATAATATCATGAACATAATCAATCTTGATAAACATAAAAAAAGTATTATTATAAATAATATGAAGAAAGTTATTATTTTACTCGTTTTAATACTTATATCTTTACCCAGTGTATCTGATGAAGATTATGATACTCTCTATGATAATATAGAACCGTTTCAAACAAAATTATATAATGATATAGACCCTTTTCAGGACGAAGATACCATAAAATATTCCTGGTCGCCGTATCCATTGTTTAGGACATCTGCCGAATTATTTTTTAAAGATATAAAAATTGAACCCGGATATTACCTTTTAACCCCGAGGCAATTTAATGAAAAAGATTATATACTGTTTAAACAAAACGGAAAAGTTCAATATATAATTCCTGCGGCAAAAAAAGAGGCAACACCTTTTAATTTTTATAATGCAAACGTACCGCCAATGGCAAAAACAAAATGGCAAAAGTTTGCTTCAGGTGTCAAAAAGAAATTTTATGATACAGCAAAAGATTCAGGACGTTCTACTCCGCCTAATTCTTTGGTTGATATAAAAGTTGAAATAAAATATATTATTATGACTTTGTACTATGGAGAAGACAAATATACGGTATTATTTAAAAGGAGTCCTTATTAGTCTTCTTTAGTCTGGATTTTCTAACAACAAATCCGCATTTACTGCAAGCCAAAATTTGCCCCGTAGAATCTATGGGCAAAAAATTATGAGAACATGTAACGGGATCTTCAAGCTCACTTTTATCCTCCATTGAAGGCAATTCTATATTTTTTTCTTTATTTTTATATTTTAAATATAAACGTATTATTTTTTCAATTATATACATATCACATCTTATCCAAAATAATTGAAACACATAATAACAGAGTAAAAACCGTATGCAAAGTCTGAGCGAGCATAAATTTATATAAAAAACTATTTTCGCTGTTACAATTACTAATATGTTTTTTCATTTCTTTTAAAAGTTTAACCGCTAACGGTAAAGAAAAAACAGGAATTAAATAAACAATACCTATTTTTCTCATAAAAAAGAAAATAAATAAATTAAAATAAGCCATAATAACAAAAACAAAAAGCAAGATATAAGCATTAAACTGATTGCCTGAAATCGTACATAAAGTAATCTTCCTGTTTTTTTCGTCAAATTTATAGTCTAAAAGCATATGATTATGAAGTATTGCAACCGTTAAAAAACCTGTTGATATTGAAAGAATAAGCAGTTTTACAGAAACATCTCCCGTCATAACAAAATAAACGCCCAAATACAATAAAGGAGAGAATATTATTGCAATAAGAACTTCGCCAAAACCTTTAGAACCTAAAACAGGATATAATAAACATAAAATTGCAGTTAAAATTATAATCCACAACAATTCAAAACCGCATTTATAAATAAAAAATACTCCGATAATAAATGATAAAATAAATAAAATTAAACACAATATAAACGCATTTTTTATTGTTAAATCGCCGTTAAAGATGTATTTACACTTACCCTCCTGAAAGTTAAATTTATCTTTTAATCCCTTATCAATAGCGGATTTTTCTCTTATATAGTCAATAACATCATCAAAAAGATTAGCTGCCATATGCAAAATAAGAATCCCTAATAAAGACAACAGTCCATAATATATATCAGCCCTGTTTTTTAATGCAAAAATAAACGGAATTATCCAAGACATAAATGAAATAGGAAGAGAATAACATCTGCATGCCGTAAAAAGAATTTCGGCTTTTTTAGTAAAATTATCAAAAAAAAGCAAAAGAAACCTCCAATATATAACAATCATACATCAAAAAAGATTAGAAATTGTTAAATTTTGTTAAAATTATTTTGTTATCATTTTTAAATAAGATATAATATTAAAAAAACAATCAAGAATAATACGTTTAAAAATTGAAAATAGTATTTTAATTTTAAAAAAAATATGCTATTATAATAGAACCTGATATGATAAAGTGTTTCTTTTACATTTTATCCCGAAACAAAAAATAGTTAATATTTTTTAAGAAATGGAAAAAAAATAGCAATAAAAGAAAAATAAAATTTTTTATATAAAAGTGATGGTAAGTAAGTAGATTTTTTGTCGGAGGAAGAATGACAATAAGTGTGAACTCTAGAAAAAAACAAGCAAAGAAGTCTTTTGATGAATTACTAAATGATTTAAGAACAAGTAATTCAGAAAAGGTGAGATATAATGCAGCAAGAGTCCTTGGAGAAATGGGCGACTCAAGTGCAGTAGAGCCTTTAATAGACGTATTAAAAAATGACAGAAACGGTTCCGTAAGATTATATGCAGCAAGAGCATTAGGTGAGCTGGGTGAAATATCTGCAACAATGCCGTTAATCGAATCACTTCGTGAAGACAGAAACGTAGATGTACGTGTTCGTGCAGCAAGAGCATTAGGCAGACTCGGCGGAAAAGAAGTTGTTGAACCGTTAGTTGAAGCTTTAAATGATGAAAATCCTCAGGTTTGTATTACAGCAACTGATGCTTTAATTGAAATAGGTGATGTCGCAACAGATTCTCTAATTGAATCATTAGACAGTGAGAAAGTCAATGTAAGATGCGATGCAACTAGAGCATTGGGCGAAATCGGAAATCCTAAAGCAGTTGAGCACGTTATTAAAATGCTTAAAGATGAATGGGTAAATGTTAGAATTTATGCCGTTACTTCATTAGGTAAACTTAATGACACAAAAGCAGTTCCTTCTTTAATAGAAGTTATGCAGAATGAAAAAGAAAATGATTTGGTTAGAGCAGGTGCAGCTGCTGCACTTGGTGTTCTTCGTGACCAAAGAGCTTTACTTCCGCTTAGAGAACTTATAGTGAAAGCAGAAGAACTCGGTGAACTTGAAGATACAGCTCTTAAATCTTTTAAAAAGATTATGGCTGCTAATTGGAAACCTGTTAATGAAGTCCAAGCTAAAAAAGTATCAGTGTAAATAAAAAAGGTTAATAAAAAAACTCTGAATTTTCATTCAGAGTTTTTTTTTTGTTAAATTAAATCTCATTTTTGACATTAATCATTGTTTTATTTAAAGTAATAATAGTGCAGTAAGGGCTATTATTATATGAAAATCAAAGCAGAAAATCTTGTTAAAATATATAATGACAGAACAGTTGTAAATGATATTTCAATTGAGGTAAATAAAGGAGAAGTGGTAGGACTTTTGGGACCTAACGGTGCCGGTAAAACTACAACTTTTTATATGGTTGTAGGACTTGTTAGACCAAATTCAGGGAAAATTTATATTGATGATATTGATTTAACAGAAATGACAATGAATATCCGCGCAAAACACGGTATCGGATATCTTCCGCAAGAAGCCTCCATTTTTAGAAAACTTTCCGTTGAAGATAATATTAAATTGGTTTTAGAGTTAAATGACAAACTTAATAAACAAGAAAAAAAAGATAAGTTAGAAGAACTGCTGGAAGAATTTAGTATTAAAAGATTAAGAGATACATCAGCGGTTTCATTATCAGGCGGAGAAAGAAGAAGAGTTGAAATAGCAAGAGCCTTAGCTGCAAGTCCAGAATTTATTCTGCTTGATGAACCGTTTGCAGGTATCGACCCTATTGCGATAGGAGAAATCAAAGACAATATTAAATTATTGTCAAACAGAGGGCTGGGAGTTTTAATAACAGACCATAATCCTAAAGCAACTTTATCTATTACAGATAGAGCATATGTTATTTTTGACGGTAAAATAAAAATTCAAGGTACAAGAGATGAAATTGCCAATGATGAAATTGCAAAACAATTCTACTTAGGAAAGGATTTTTCTCTTTAATGAAAATAAAACTTATTGATAAGTATATATTTTCTCAAGTTTTCTGGGCATGTTTTGCTTGTGTATTCATTTTTATGATTGTCTGGATAATGCCTGAAATATTTTTAAGAACTGTACAACGAGCTTTAAGCGGTGTTTATACTATAGAAAAGGCAATATCCGTTATTGTTTATGAATTGCCAAAAGTTTTAAATATTGCTCTGCCTGTCGGAATGTTATTAGGTACTATTTTAACTTTCGATAAATTAAGTAAAGACTTTGAAGTCACTGTTATGCGAGCTTCCGGTATATCATTTACAAGAATTATTTCATCTGCCATAGTAATAAGTTTTTTTGCAATGATATTAACATTTTTTGTAGGTTCAAAACTCCTGCCTTATTCTGCTTGTAAATTAAAAGATATAAAAGGTGAAAACAGAATATCTCAATTCGTTTTCCCGGTAAAAAATCAAAATGATTCTCTTAACAAAATTCTTATAATATCAAATTTTGACGATAATAATATCAGAGATGTTATTGTATTAAACTTTTATGATGAAGCTACCGACGGTTCAAGTCTGCTGTCAGGAATAACTGTTTCGGATTTTGTTAAATATAAAAATTCAACTTGGATTATAAACTCTGCAAAAAAATATAATATTTCTAAGGAAGGTATCTTTGAGAGCATTGATAAGGTAAAAAATTTAACTGTTTTAAAAGGAAGTGCAGGTTTAAACGCCTTTAAATTAATGAAATATTCCGTTTACAGAGACAGAGAACTCACAAATCCGCAAATTTCCGAATACATTAAACTGTTAAAAAAAGAGAAAATGGACGATGAATACAGATATATGCTAAATAAATATATTCAAAGATTTGTACACTCTTTTATGTGCATTTTATTTGCCATTTTAGGCTGTTTACTTGGTTTTTCACAGCCGAGAGAACAAAGACTTATCGGTATGCTGATTGCAGTCGGAATAATTTTTGCTTACTATATTACAATTCCGTTTTTTGACCTGCTTGCCGAAAAATCAATCCTATCGCCTTGGATTACTTCTATGATTGCACCATTTTCAGCTATAATATTAATAATAATATTTAAAAAGATAAAGGATTTATAATGAAAAAAATATTAGCAATTTTTATTATGACTTTTCTGCTTTTTTTACTACCCTTAAGCGCAAATGCTAAATTTAAACAAAAAGATTACAGAATAGTAGAAGATCCTGAGGGGGTTTTTATTATTGAACTTAACTCGGAATTAATAAAGGACAGATTTATGCCTTATGTTGTTGAAGGCTTAGAAACAAATGCCGATGTTTTCGATAATACGGGGGCAAAATTAGTCATTAATGCAGGTTTTTTTGATCCTAAAAATAAAAAAACAGTATCTTATGTTGTAATTGATTCAAATACTGTTCTTGATCCAAATGATAATGAGAATCTGATGGAGAATAAAGTTTTGGAACCATATATGGGCAAGATATTAAACCGCACTGAATTCAGAATAATAAAAAAAGATAACGGAGAAACTGTTTATGATATCTGCCCTCACGAATACAGTGTAAAAGATGATGAAACACTAATTCATTCCGTACAAGCAGGTCCTATGCTTTTGCCTGATTTGAGATTGGAAGAAGAATTTTTTGTCCTCAAAAAAGACGGAAAAATAACAAGTGAATCAGCCTCATGCCTGCATAAATACGCAAGAACAGGAATAGGCATAAAAGATAACAATGTATATTTATTTATTGCAACAAGAGATAACCCGATGACATTGGAAGAGTTAAAAGACTTAACCAGAAAATGGGGTATGGAAAAATCAATGGCATTTGACGGCGGCGGTTCTACTTCTTTTAACTCAAAAGAATTGAGTATCATTTCAGAAAAAGATAATCAGGCAAGGAAATTAAAATCATTTCTTATTTTGAAATAAAATCAACAACAGCTATTAATCCAAGCTTATAGCTGTTTTTTCCGAAGCCCGTTATTTGTCCTATGCAAGCAGGAGCGGTAAGTGATATTTTTCTGAATTCTTCTCTTGTATGGATATTAGAAAGATGAATTTCCACTGTAGGAATTTGAACCGCAAGAATGGCGTCTCTTATTGCAACACTGGTATGAGTATATGCAGCGGGATTAATCACAATTCCGTCAAAATTTCCTTTTGCTTCCTGTATTTTATTTACAAGCTCGCCTTCAATATTACTTTGGAAGAAAACTGTTTCCACTTCGATATTTTGAGCTTCTTTTTTGATAAAATTTTCTATATCGAAAAGCGTTTCATTTCCGTATTTATCAGGCTCTCTTGTACCTAAAAGATTTAAATTCGGACCGTTTAAAAATAATATTTTCATATTTAAACCTCTTTTTTTAATGAATTAATTAATAATTTTGTTTTTTCACGAACTTTTTCATCTTCAGTTATTATTTGTTCTATCGAAGGTGAATTAATACCTTCATAAGAATCATATATTTTTTTAGTTATTTTATAAATATCGGTAAATTTAATTTTTTTATTCAGAAAAGCAAAAACAGCTTCTTCATTGGCAGCATTCATACAAACAGGATATGTATTGCCTTTTTTACCTGCATCAATTGCTAAAGCCAAAGAAGGAAATTTTTCATAATCGGGTTCAAAAAACTCAAATTTAGCAGCCTTAAAAAAATCAAAACTCTCTGTTTCAATACCTTCTAAGCGTTCAGGATATGTAAGAGCGTATTGAATGGGAATATGCATACTCGGATTTCCAATCTGCGCAATAATACTTCCGTCTTTATATTCAACAGCACTGTGAATATAACTTTGAGGATGAACAACAACTTTAATATCATCATAATCCATATTAAATAAATGGTGCGCCTCAATAACTTCAAGCCCTTTATTCATCAAAGTAGCTGAATCAACCGTAATTTTCTTTCCCATTTTCCATCTCGGATGATTTAAAGCTTCATTTAAATCAGCATTTTCCATATCCTCTTTTGAAGCGGTTCTAAATGGCCCGCCTGATGATGTTATTATAAGGTGTTTAACATCTTCACGTTTATTAATGCACTGAAATATAGCGGAATGTTCACTATCCACGGGTAAAATTTTCACATTATTTTCCTTAGCCAATGACATCACTATATCACCTGCCATAACAAGAGTTTCTTTATTTGCAAGTGCTATATTTACCTTATTTTTAATTGCTCTGATAGTAGGTTTAAGCCCTATTTTACCCGATACTGCCACTAAAATTAAATCAAGTTCTTTTAAATCAGCAATTTTAATAAGCCCATCTTCTCCGTAAAAAAATTCGGTTTGTTTAAAAATATTCTTCAAATGTTCAAAGGTTTCTTTTTGTTTTACACAAACATACTTAGGAGAATATTTTTTAATCTGCCGGGAAATTAAATCAATATTATCACCGGCAGTCAAAGCAGCTATTTCAAACCTGTCAGGAAGCATATCAATAACTTCCAAAGCCTGAGTACCTATTGACCCTGTAGAACCTAAAACGGCAATCTTCTTTTTTTTATTAAACACGTCCATAAATATCTTGCAGTCTTTCAATATCATTTTCGTCCAAAATATCACCCTGCTGTACTTCAAGAACTTTAAGCTGAGATACTCCGTTATTTTGAAGTGAATGAATTTCTTCTACATCAATATCAATACTGTCTCCGGGATTTAGTAATATTTCCTTTTTCCCTTTTATAACACAAGCCTGACCTTCAAGAATAATCCAGTGTTCACTTCTATGGAAATGTTTTTGCAGACTTAATTTAGCATTAGGATTAACGGTTATGCACTTTGTAAGAAACCCCTGACCATTTTCCAATACGGTATAATATCCCCAGGGTCTGTATACCGTCTTATGTATTTCTTTTGCAGAAGAATTTTTTCCGTTTAATTTTTTATAAATTCTTTTTACGCCGTCCGTATCTTTTTTATTACAAACAAGCAATGCGTCATCTGTTTCCACAACAATAGAATCTTTTAATCCCATTGTTGCAACAAGTTTTGTTGTTGAATAAACAAATGAATTATCAGAACCTATGTCTAAAGCATTTCCCGATATATAATTTCCTCTTTCATCCTTTTTACCTATCTCATAAACAACATCCCAAGAACCTATATCGAGCCATTTAACATCAAACGGAACAGTAACCAGTTTTTTTGTTTTTTCCATGATCGCATAATCAACAGATATTTCAGGCATTTTTTCATATTCTGCAAGCGTAACTGAGGGTATGGTATCTTTTACTTCCATTTTTTCAATAAGTTTAAAGATTTCTTTAGAATTTGATTTAAGTTCAGTTAAAAAAGTATCAGGGGTAAACATATATATACCCGTATTTAAATATAACTGCCCTTTAAGTTTTTCCTGCTGAGTTTTATTATCGGGTTTTTCAATAAAACTTGTTACCTTAAGCGCCTCAGGAACAATTTCACTTACTTTAGGATTTTTTCTGGCTTTTAAATATCCGAAATTCTCGTTTAATTTATTAGTTTTTGTTGAGAATGAAACTATATAACCTTGTTGAGCAAGAGGAATACCTTTTTCAACAATTTCAATAAAAGCTTCACGGTTAAAAACAAGATGATCACAGGGAACAGCAATAATAACAGGCTGTTCTTTTGAAAAACGTGCATTATTTTTAATATATTTAACAGCTATAGCCAAAGCAGGCATAGTATTTTTTGAAACAGGCTCCGTTATAACCTTATAGTCCTTATCTCTGCAAAATTTTTCTTCCAAGAACTTGAGCTGTTCTTTAATCATTGAAACATGTTTAATATTAGTTGCGGTTATAATATTTTTGTCATCAACTATACCTGCAATTCTTAAAAAAGTCTGTTGAAAAAGAGAAACATCGTTATCAAATTTTAACAGCTGTTTAGGATACATTTCTCTTGAAAGCGGCCATAATCTGCTTCCCAACCCACCTGCTAAAATTACAGAATATAATGCTGACATGAAACTCCCCTCGTTTGATATCTTATTATACAATAAATTAAATAAATATAGAAATTATTAAAATCTTTTCCTAATCAAAATAAGGTCGTATAATCATTGTATGAAAAATTATAAAACAATAATATCAATGATGTCAGGCACTTCTTTAGACGGGGTTGACGCTTGCCTTGTTAAAATTTTTGACAACCTGTCTTTTGAAATTTTAGATAGTTTTTCTCTTGATTATCCGTCTGATGTAAAAAACAAATTATTACAATTGGCTAATAATAAAGGTACTGTTGAAGATATCTGTTTTATGAATTTTGTTATAGGCGAATTATTTGCAAAAGCAGCAAATTTTTTAATAAAAAAAGCCAAAATAAAAAAAGAAAACATAGATTTTATATCTTCTCACGGTCAAACAATATGGCATAGTCCGTTTTACAAGGAAATTGGGGGAATAAAAACAAAAAGCACTCTGCAAATCGGAGATATTTCAGTAATTGCTTATAAAACTGGGATAATGACAGTAGGTGATTTCAGGACAAAAGATATGGCGGCAAATGGTGACGGAGCGCCGTTAGTTCCGTTTGCGGATAAAATCATATTCGGTTCTGATAAAAACAGACTTATTCAAAATATCGGCGGAATATCTAACGTCACCGTTCTATCTAAAGATTGTCCCATATTTGCTTTTGATAACGGAGTCGGCAATATGCTGATTGATTTTTATATGAATAAGCTTTTTAATCTTCCGTTTGATAAAAACGGCGAAACTGCAAAACGTGGAAAAGTTGATGAAAATTGGCTTAATGAACTCTTAAATGAGCCTTACTATGAAAAAACACCTCCAAAAACAACGGGAAGAGAATTATATAATGAAAATTATGCCATTAAGAAATTGAAAACAGCACCTTCCGATAAATATGATATTATTGCAACAATTACAAATTTAACGGCAAGATTAATAGCTGATTCTTATAAAAAGTTTATATTCCCCAAAACAAATATAGAAGAAATAATATTAGGCGGCGGAGGAGCTTACAATTTAACTCTAATCAAATTTTTAAAAGATTATCTGCAAAATACAGACATAAAAACACACGAAGACTATAATATTCCCAATAAACTAAAAGAGTGTTTAGCCTTTGCATATCTTGGTTATTATACCGTAAATAAAAAGCCCAATAACGAACCATCCGCTACGGGAGCGGATGATAACGTTATAATGGGTAAAATCGCTTACTGATTATTATACGCTTGTTATTGCACCCTTATCGGAAGATGAAACAACGGTTGCATATCTTTTTAAATAGCCTCTTTTAATCTTAACGGGAAGTGGATTAAATTTTGACAATCTTTCTTTTAATACCGATTCATCAACTCTTAAGGTTAATTCTCTTTTCGGGATATTAATATAAATTTCATCACCGTCTTCAATAACCCCGATAATGCCGCCTATAGGGGCTTC
>CANQCO010000014.1 GCA_947589705.1 Candidatus Gastranaerophilales bacterium | reverse complement strand
TCCGGTGACCAAGCGGTAGGACACCACCCGTTCCCATTCCGAACACGGTCGTAAAGACTACTTGCGGTGAAAATACTTGGCGGAAGACCGCCCGGAAAGATAACTAGTTGCCGGATTCAAGTTTATAAGGAGTTAAGTGAAAGCTTAGCTCCTTTTTTTTCTTAGTGAGGCAGTTGCGAGCGAGGACTGTTTGACGACCGAAGGGATGAGTTCCGCAGCTTGAGCCGAATTTAGAAGTTTTCTATACAGGCTTTCGGATTTTATTTTTTTTATTATTTTATTAATCAGTTTTTTAGTTTTAATCCTTTATTAATTAACAGAGATTTTTTTCTCTCTTCATTTTCGCTTATAAAAATCTCATTTGCCCTGTTATATAATTCAGGTGATATTAAATTGTAATCCGCTGCTGTTTTGATTACTTTATCATAATTTGAAACAGGATTTTCTTTTTTAAACAGGCTCAAAATTTTATAATAAACATACATTTTTATAATGTAAAATTTATACGGATATGTCTTATTTTTATAAATATCATCGTTTTTTAAACTTTTCCATAATCCTTTTAAATATTTAAGTGTCGTATTATAGTTTTTTTCAAGTACGTTAATTTTAAATAAAATAAAATGATATTCAAATTTTTCTGTCTTATTACTTAATAGTAAAAACAATTCGGATAATTTATATTGTTTACGTGCGTATAATCCGAGTCCCATTAAAAACATCGTATAATAGTTTTCAAAAGTCGGTTTTGGAAAGGTTTCCAGTGCTTTTTTCAATGATTCTTGATATTCTGTCTGATTTTCAATTGTATTTAAAAATTGAAGTGCTTTATTAAATTTCCCGCATATAATAAATATTTGAGTTTTAAAATCTATGGAATTATGATTATTTTTATTTATTTTTATAGATTTGTTAAAAATCTTAAGCGTTTTTTTATAATCTTTATTCAAACTGTGGAGCATACAATATCCGACATACATGTATATTTCATCATCTGTTTTTTTGTATTTTTCTGCAATTTTCAGCAAATTTAAAAGTTTATTTAGATTTCTTTCAATACTAACTTGTATAGAAATTAAAAATTTTAATTCAAAAGAATTTATTTTTTCGTTTATTTTTAAATTATTAATTAAAGATTTATGTTCGGAAATAATTTGCAATGATTGATAATTATCTAAATGATCATCAGCAAATATCAACATTATATATAAAATTAAAATGTTAATATTTTTGTTATGTTTTAGCTCATATAATAATTCCATAGCCTTAGAGGGTTCATTAAGTTTAGAGTATGCTAAGATAATACGTGCCTTTGCATACAAATAATTTTCATCAAGGCTTAATGCTTTTTGAGCGTATTCAAGTGATTTTTCAAGCTCGTTAAGATACAAATATGCTTTTGATAGATAGCATAAGAGTTCAGGTGTTTCGCCTTTTTTTTCAATTAATTTATTAACTATATCAATTGCTGTTTGCGCAGTGCTTTTATTAATTATTAATTTTGCATCTTCGAATTTTGTATTTATATAATCAAACATAAGGTAATTATACCATTTTGGGTATATTTGCAACAAATGGTATTTATAAGTATTATATCAAATTTCTTTCGGGGGGGGGGAATAGGGAATATATGATATAATATTTTTGTTTAATTAATAAATGGGTTAATTATGTTTAAAAAAATAATTTCTTCAATTTTACTTTTTTTATTTATAAATTTGAATTTTCCCGATATTGTATTTGCTAAATCATACCAAATTTATGATAAACAGCATTGTTACGATAAAAATTCTGAAATGCTTTACTTATATAAAGTAATAAAAAATAAAAAGTATGGTGCTGTTTCTCTTGACGGCGACTTAATACTGCCTGCAAAATATTCCAGATTATTTGTCAACCCTGCTTGTTATATTGAGACAAAAGAACAAGAAAATTCAAAAAACGAACTGTATTCTTTGACAGGCGAACTCATTATTCCTGCCGTTTATGATTATCTTATTCCAAACTTCGGAAAATATATAATTGTTAAAGATAATGAAAAATTCGGACTTATTGATTATCAAAATAATATAATTCTGCCTATAGAATTTAATATGTATAAGCATACTTCTCTGTCGGGGCTGGATTCTGAATATATACTTGAAAATAATCAAAAAGTAATGCTTATAACCGATGAAAAAATTACTCAATTACCCTATGAAGATGCATATTTTGACAGCAGGGGGACTTTATTTGTTTTCTTGAATAAAAAAAAGGGAGTATACGGTATTGAAAAGGGGAAATGTATAATTCCCGCTAAATATGATGATGTTTTATATTTGAATGAAAATCTTTTTATCGCAAAACTGAATAATAAATATAGTGTTTATGATAAAGACGGAAATGTAATTTTTAATAATAATATTTCTGAATATAAAAAAAAGTCTGACTTATTAGTAATCAAAAAAGATAATAACAAATATGATTTATATTATATAAAAGATAAAATCAGAAATAAATCGGCTAAAAATGAAAAGCCTGAGATAAAGTCCGGCAAAGAATTACTAAAATCATTGTTAACAGATAAAGAATTTATTGATTTTGAATATTATTACTTTGATAATAACTATAGTATAAAAGCTAAAGATAATGGTAAATTCGGCGTGGTACGATTTAATTCTGAAACGGAACTATTTACAACATTTATTCCGTTTATCTATGACAGTATAAGTATTCCAAACAGGGTATTTAATAATTACATTACAAAAAAGGGAAATGAATATTATATTTTAAATCCTAAAACAGGACAATTAGAGTCAAAATTTACAAATAGTGCAGAACATAAAGTAAATAATGACTTAAGTTTATTAAGACATGATAATAACTTAATGAAGATGGAGTTATTTTCAGAAAATGAAGAAGGTTATGACAAAGAAACCTCTGAATTATTTAAAGAATTTGAAAAAACAGAAAAAGAATACTTAAAAGTAAAAAAAGAAAATGAAGCAATAAAAAGGCGTTCAAGAAAAAATAAGATACCGATACATCAATATATTTTAGGTTCAATAGGACTTGGAGTTATTTTTTCTCTATTAAAAATAAGTGATTTAATGTATAAACCGTCTCCCAATCATCCAAAAAGAATAAAAATAAAAAAAGAAGAAAATAATAAATAGGAAAATACGTTAGTATGTTACCTCGCATTCTGTTATATCATAAAATAGAAATGCTATGGGAGGACATACTATTATGGAAATTAATGGTGATAATATCAGATTTTCGATTGTTGATAAAAAGACAATTGCAAATGAGAATGATGCGGAATCAAAACTGCCATGTTATATGGAGATTAGGATTACCAGAGAATTTTTTAAAAATTTTTTCAAGTTAAAAAGATTGAGATTTACTTCAAATACATCCGGTTTTTTCAATATAACGGAAAGAGAAATGCAGGTTTTAAATCGTATGGTTAACGGTATGAATAATAATCAAATTGCTAAAGATTTACATGTGTCTGTTTGTACTGCAAAAGCACATGTCAGCAACATCTATACAAAGTTATCAGTTAAATCAAGAATTAAGGCAGTTGTTAAAGCTATAAAAAATAAAATTGTAAATATTTAATATTTGTAAATATTTCTTAACATACAAGAAATTTCTTCGTACAAAAATACTTTATATTAATGTAAGGTTATGGTTTTATATTGGTGAAGGTATGGTAGACGAAATTAATCTTGTAGGAAATTATAAGCAAAAACCCCTGACATATAATGATTTTCGTTTTGGAGTTGAAAATCAAGACAAAAGTATTTTTGAAACTGCCGCAAATAATCCGAATGTTACTTTATTAAATGAGCAGTTAGATGAAATTAGCTCTGAGCAAGGCATAATTAAAACAGGCTGGAATGATTTTAAGGAGTTAGTCGGGTTTGGAAGCAGTGTTGAAAAATGTGAAGATTATATTAATCAGTATAAAAATGGTGAAATAACATTTGAAGAAGCTTCTGAAAAAATTGCAGAATTTGATTCAAAACAAGATAGCAGTTTAAATTTATTTTCAAATATAGCTACCAGTGTACTGGCAATAACAGCAATAGGAGTAGCAACCGTAGCAACAGGCGGAATAGCTGTAGGCGCTGCGATAGCAATAGGGGCTGCAGTTGGTGCGGCTACAAAAGCTGGTATGAAAACACTTGACAGAGCAACAAATGAAGTAAAAGGTGATGCCGGTGATATGAAAGAAATTGCCAAGGATGCACTTTCAGGTGCCGTAACCGGAGGTTTAGCTACTGCTACTATGGGAACTGCAGGGGGTGCAAGTTGTGTTAAAGAAGCCGTAAAAAACTGTGCTATAACAGGGGCTAAAACAGGTGCTATATCAGGTGCTGCTAATTATTCGATAGATTGCACTTTTGATGAAGATAAAGATTTTAATTTTGGTGAGTTGGCTTCTGCCACTGCTTCTAATGCAGCTACAGGTGCAGTTGTTGGAGCTGTGATGGGTGGTGCTAACCGTTATATGAGAGATACCGGTATATTAAAGGCTGGTTGTAATCTTGAAAAGATGGTAGAAGGAAATAATGATGTAGCCAAAGAAGTTGCTGCTAATTCTGTTTGTACTTCAGAATATAAAATCTTAAATGACAGACTTAAATCAATTGCAGCATAATATAAAAAATTCTCCCTCCCCTATTTGTCAGATAAAAAGCAATGTTTTGCATTGCTTTTTTTTCGTTTAAAATATTTTTATGATAAATTTTGATTCTTTAATTTTAAAAATATTTGCTCAGGAAAATAATGATTTTTTCCAAGGTGCCAGAATACAGAAAATTCAGCAGCCTAACCGCTCGGAACTTATTTTTTTTATAAGAAATAATGGTGAGTCAAGAAAATTTTATATTAATTTTAATCCCAATTTTTATCATTTGTGTTTTATGTCTGAAAAAAATGAAAAATTAAGAAAAATAACTATTCCTAAGACCGCTCCTATGTTTTGTATGCTTCTTCGTAAATATATTCAAAATGCCAAAATTATTGAAATTAATGTGCCTTTTGGTGAAAGAATTTTTGAAATTTATTTTGAATATTTTGATGAACTCAATGAAAAAACTAAACTTTGTCTCGCAGTTGAATTAATGGGGAAATATAGTAATGTAATTCTTTATAATTATGATACAAATATAATAATTGGCTGTGCGCATAATGTCAGTTCCGAAAAAAGCAGGGAAAGAGAACTTTCAGGTTTAATGCCGTATATTTATCCGCCAAAACAAAAAAAGAAAAATCTCTTGAAAGTTTCTTTTGACTCATTTAAAAAAAATATTGATGAATCGTCAATTGTAAAATCTATAAGTTCTTTATATTATTTCCTTACAATGCCTACAACTCAAAAAATCTATGATTCTATGTCGCCTTTTTCTCTTGAAAATCTTTATTCTGCCTTAAAAGATTTTCTTTCTATTCAACAATATTCATATTTTATTTCAGATGACTTTTCAAAATTTTTTCTTTATGAAACAGAAAATTCCCATAAAGTTGAAAGTGTAAATGACTTAATAGATGATTATTTCGCTTTTCATCAAAATGTTTTTATAAAAGAAAATTTAAAACAAAAAATACACAAGGCAATAAATATACGGTTGAAAAAACTATATTTATTGTCTGATAAACAAAATGAACAAATAAATAAAATGGATAAAGCACTTGATTATAAAAAAAAGGCTGATATTTTGATGGCGAATTTATATAACCTGAAAAATTATGATGATGAAGTTTTGCTTTTTGATTTTGAGGGTAATGAAATAAAAATTCATTTGAATAAAAATTTATCTGTTAAAGATAATGCAAATAAATATTATTCACTGTATAAAAAAGCAAAAGCTTCTTATGAATACGCTATTACCGGAATTAATGAGACAAAATCACAAATATTATATTTTGAAGAATTATTATTCTTCCTTGAAAAAACAGATGATATTGATTATTTAAATGAATTATATAATGATATTTTTCTTGAGAAAAAAGAAGAAAAGAAAAATATATATGTAGACTTTGAAGAGTATGAGGGATATAAAATATATATAGGTAAAAATCAAAAGCAAAATGATTATTTATTATCTAAGATTGCTTCTGCCGATGATTTATGGTTTCATCCGTTAAATTCACCGGGCGCTCATATTGTTGTTAAACTTCCAAATAAACAAACTCCGCCTGATTCTGTTATATTAAGAGCTGCTTATTTAACAAAAGAATTTTCTTCTCAAAAAAATAATTCTAAAACCTCTATTATTTATACAAAAAGAAAGTATGTTAAAAAAGCTAATAATAAACTTGCTTTTGTCACTTATCAAAATGAAAAAGAAATTATTTTGTAAAGTTTGCAATATCAGAGAATAATTCACTGTTATTTTTTATTAAAAAATTATTATTTATGTTAGTATCATTATTTTTTACACTATGTTCTTCAGTGAATTTTCTTTTTGTGGTTTTTTCATTAAACCAGGGAAGGAAAAATCCTAAAAGTACTGGTACTAAAACAATTACAGATAGTGCGGTAAATCTTGCATTCAATGTTCTAGCCTTAGTTACCCAAGGATTATTTTTGTCCTCAAATAACTTAATTAATTGTTTTACTTCATCAGAGTTTTTTGCTTTTTCTAATATTGATGTAATAGTATTATTGTTGGCAGATGATAAAGAAGCACCTTCTTTTTGCAGAACAGATTCAACTAATAATTTTGATTCTTCAGTTAAAGAAAATACTTTTCTAAGATCTCCACCCTGTTCTGAAATGAAATCACAAAAACCTTTTATTCCGTCTTTATAATTGTCAATGCCAGAATAATTAGATACTATTTGATCGGAAGAAAGCAATTTTACGCCTTTAATTGGTCTTGAATAATCAAATAAACGTTTCAGCAGACCTTGAGTTTTAAATCCGGTTTCTTTTGCAGCTAATACAAGTCCTGATTTCGTTTCATTAAATTTAGAAAACCATTTACGCAATGCTTTTTCTGCGAAACACATAACAGCGCAGGTTGTAACATCACGTCTTAATATTTCTTCTCGGTCATACTTATCTTTTGCTTGTACAGTTCTGGGTAAAATAATCCCGAATCCCATAACAGATAAAAGAAGCGGAAAAGAAACATTGATTCCTTCAAATTCTGCACCTTGAACTATTTTGCCAAAAAGACCTGAACTTGTTAGTTTGTTTGCGAATGAGGCTGCAGAACCAAATGACGGAGATGTTTTATTTTCTTTTGGTTTAATATCATTTAATGAACTGTCATTTAATGTTTCTTCTTTCATTAAACCTTTAAGTCCGGCATTTTCTTTACCTTCTGCTTTATTATATAGTTTTGGAATAACTTGCAGGAATGTCATTACTGCTGCAAACATTATTGTATTCATTGCAAATCTGCTTATTACTTTTTTATTTGTAATATTTTTAATTAATTCTTCAATATTCTGTGTATTAGAAGTTCTAACTTTTTCTACAACATCATCAGCATAAGACGTAATAAAATTTATAGCATCTTTAACTGGTACGGAGGTGTTGTCAGATAGTTTCACAGTTGTAAAATTAGTGTGAGCTGCATCTTTTGCATATTTTTTAGATATATTTATAAATTCTTCAGATATTTGTTTTATTGCTTCTTTTGTTCCATTTTTATTAACCTGTTCAGTTAAAAGTTTTGCAAGTTCATTTGCTTTTTCTATTGTTGTTTCTGAAATATTAGGTTCATTTTTTGCATTTTTGATGATTGTTGCAAAAGCATTTTGTATAAATTCTTGTTTGTTTATAACTCCACCTGCATTATTAAGTGCCTGATTAGCATGTATGTCGCCAAGAGATTTTATAACTTTCATAGGTACATTTATTGTTTTACCGACAAATTTTTTAGCAACTGAAAGCATAATCGCAGGAATAATAAACATACTGGGACCTGTAAGTATTTCTCTTACAAATTCTTTTGCGGCAAATCTTATATTTGTTTTGCCCTTGTTTTCTTTTTTATTCCTTAATAGTCCCATTACAGGTCGCGGTATATTTGTTCCAAGCATGTCCTGAAGTGTGAAGGAAAGGACCAAACCACCATTTTCGATTGCATTTGCTACCCCAAGCGCAAATTTATCGACCGCAACACCTATCCCTTTAAAAGATTGATTTTTATTGTTAATATTTCTGCTTATTCTACCGTTATTTACTTTAGGAATGTTTGAATTTACTTGACTTACCTGCATATTATCCCTAATTTATTTTTCTTACCTTTTCCACTCTTACTTAAATAAATCTAAAAAAATTATTTGCTTAATTTTTTTTATTTTTTGCATTTTGTTTACAAAACTTTAATAAGTGTATTTAGTATACTTAATAAATTTTTATACTTCAATATAAAGAAAAAAAAGTGTTAATGTTACTTTACATTAACACTGATTCTTCGACTTTATTCTTAGCACATGTAAAAATATTATTGATGTCTCTTTTACTAATTTTTCTTCCTTAATTTGTATTAAGGAAGTTTTTTTATTCGTATTATTTCCTATTTAGTAACTATTGATTTGATTAAAATTAATTTTTACGTTCAAATCAGCTTCATCTTGAGGTGATGAGGGCATTGTCTTCCATAACTTAAAATATAAACTGGGTGTAGCTACTCCTGCTGCAAGTGAAGAAGGTTTGAATTGAAAATCTTCTCTATTTCTTGACCAGTTATTGCAGCCGCCTTCTATTCTGCAAGCATTGCCTAAATGTATAAAATCACTTATATCTTTAACACTTGTACTTAAATTATCATTAGTTACAAAGTCAACCTTATATGTTGATTTACTTTTATCTAAGTATATGTAGTTATATCCAAAATCTTTTGCATTAACTGCCGTAAATTGGTAAGCTCCGCCTCTTAATTGTAATAGTGTCCTATATGTTATTTCTACTTCTTTATTTTCTTTTGAATATTTAGCACTCAGTGGAACCATAATTTTAGGAATTTGAACGCATAAATATTTATCTTCAGGTGAAGTAGAAATATAAAACGGATAATCAATCATAACGGGAAGTGAAGGATTTATAAGACTTTTACTGTGCATAGATGGTCCTTCAATATTAGCATGATAATTCGTTGAATAATCAACACAATCATTCAGAGCAATCCAAGGCTTACTGTCTTCAATGCCGCCAAATACTTCTTCAGACGGTTGATAATTTGAATCTGCAAAAATTGATTGTTCTACATAAGATTTTCTTATATTATATATTTCTTCTTTTGTCTTATAATTCAGTTCAATAGGCTCATTAATTGTAATATTTTCTTCATCATCGGCATTATTTTTCATTGGAAAAATAAAATTCAATAATGCTGCTGAACATAAAACTAACGAAACTGCAAATATTTTTTTCTTCATATATATCTCCCTTTTTATTTAATTCCCCGTAACAAAAGTAAATTTAACATTCAAGTCAGCTTCATCATTAGGAGATGAAGGCATTGATTTCCATAGTTTAATATATAAACTCGGATTTGAAACTCCTGCCGCCACGGTAGAAGGTGTAAATTTCAAATCACGTCTTTCCGGTGACAGATTATTACATCCGCCTTCAACTCTGCAAGAACCTCCTAAATGTATAAAATTATTTATATCTTTGACACTTGTACTTATATTATCATTACTTACAAAGTTAATATTATATGTTGATTTACTTTTATCTAAGTAAATATAGTTATATCCGAAATCTTTTGCATTAACTCCGTTAATTTCATAAGCACCACCATTAGTCTGTATTAATGTTTTATATGTAATTTCAATTTCTTTATTTGATTTAGAGTATTTTGCACTCAATGGAACCATAATTTTAGGCATTTGAGTACATAAGTAGTTTTCTTCGGGAACGTCAGGAGCTACATAGGGATAGTCAATCATAACAGGAAGTGAAGGATTTATTAAACTTCTACTGTGGTTTGAAGGTCCTGCTGTTCTTACATGCCAATTTTCTACATCATCGTAACACCAATCCATTGCAACCCAGGGTTTACCATCCTCTATACCGCCAAATACTTCTTCAGACGGTTGATAATTTGAAGCCGCAAAAATTGATTGTTCTACATAATATTTTCTTATATTGTATATTTCTTCTTTTGACTTATAGTTAAGTTCAATAGGTTGATTGATTGTAATATTTTCTTCATCATCGGCATTATTTTTCATTGGAAAAATAAAGTTTAATAATGCTGCTGAACATAGAATTAATGAGGTCGCCAAAACTTTTTTATTCATAATATACTCCTCTATATATAAATAATATTACTTTTTTTAATTTCTAACAAGATATTGACTTAGAGTTTCTCTCAAGCTATAAAATTATAATTATTATATGAAAGAAAAATATTATGATTCTTGATAAAGTGAACTATCATAAAGTTGCGACACCAGTTTAAATTAAAATAAATTCGGAGATTTGATATGTATAAAATTAAAGAGGTATCGGAAAAAACAGAAGTATCTGAGCATACACTCAGGTTTTGGGCAAAAATAGGATTTTTTCCTTTTGTTAAAAGAGATAAAAATAATATCAGATTATTTTCTGATTCCGATATTGACTGGGTAAAGATAGTAAAATGCCTCCGCTCTGTCGGTATTGATAATAAATCTGTTAAGAAGTATATTGAACTTTGTATCAAAGGTGATTCAACCATTAAAGAAAGGTATAATATTATTCTTGAAACAAAAAAGAAGGCTCAAGGACAGCTTGATGAATTAAAAAAACAACTTGAGCTTTTGGAATTTAAAGAAAAATATTATAAATCTTTGATTAACGGCAAATCAAAAGATATCTGGAATCCCATGAATAAAAGTATTTAATTATAAACAAGGAGGCAGAAATGAAAGTATTACTATTAAACGGTTCTCCTCACGAAAGTGGAAACACTTATTTATCTTTGAATGAAATAGCAAAAACTCTAAAAGAAGAAGGGATAGAATCAGAGATTTTTTATATCGGAAAAGAGCCGATAGCATCTTGCATGGGCTGCGGTGCTTGTTCAAAACTCGGCAGATGTGTGTTTGATAAAGACAGGGTTAATGAATTTGTTGATAAAATGGTTGAAGCTGATGCTTTAATAGTTGGTTCTCCAGTACATTATGCGGGGGCAACGGGTGCTATAACTTCATTTTTAGGTAGAGCCTTCTTCTCGGGCTGGCGCTCGGGTAAAAATACTTTCAGGCTTAAACCTGCTGCAGCTGTTGCAGTTGCAAGAAGAGCAGGAACAAGCTCTACTTTAGACCAGTTAAATAAATATTTTGGTATATCTCAAATGCCTATAATATCAGGCAGATACTGGAATAATATACACGGGCAGACTCAAGGTCAGGTTAGTGAAGATTTAGAGGGCTTGCAAAACTTAAGATTCCTTGCAAGAAATATGGCATATTTCTTAAAATGCAAAGAAGCGGGCAAAAATAACGGGATTGAACCACCAAAAGAAGAAGAAGTTATTATTACAAACTTTGTAAAATAAAAGCCCATTTATGGGCTTTTATTTTATAGATTTTCATTTAATTCATAAAGATTTTTGCCGCCAACTGATTTATATAGCGATATAGAAGAAATTAAGCAGTTGATTTTATTTGATACTTCTTCTTTTTTAACTATTATATCTGATTCAAGACTGTATAGTTCGGTAAGCTCGGAGGCTGTTCCTATTTCTTTTTTATCAAGTATGATTTTATGCAGTTTATCCTGAGTTTTAAGTCTTTCTTGACTTTCATCATAATTTCTCAGCGAGGTTTTATAATTAAAAAGTCCTAAGTTAACTTCTTTAATGTCATTTAAAACATTTTTATGATAATTATTCAGCGCTTCTTCATATTGGTATTTTTTAAATTGAAGAAAAGCTTTTTTTCTGCCGCCCGCAAAAAAATCAAAAACAGGTAAAACTCCTGCCGATGCCATTTGTGAGGGTCTGTTAAATAATGTACTTAATGAATAAGCATTTAACCCTATTTGCCCGAATATGGTAAAACTCGGCAATAACTCTTTTCTTGCTATTCTGACATCATACCCTGATTGTCTTATATTTGCTTCGCTTTGAATGTAATCAGGTCTGTTTTCAATTATTTCAGAACTTATTTCAAGCGGTAAATTTTGCAGTAATATTGTATCTTCATAGGATTTTCTCTCTATAACATCATTATTATCTGCAAGATATACTTTTATATTATTTATAAGAACTTCTCTTTTTTCTTCAAGGTTGTTTCTTTCTTCATTGAGGACAGTCAAAAACTTTTGTTCGTCAAGTACGTCTTCAATATGGCAAATACCTGTATCGTACAGATTTGTGACCTTGTCAATTATTTCTTTTTGAATTGAAATAAGTTCATTTTGCAGATTTAAAAGTTTATCGGCTTTAATAAGATTGAAATATTCTGCTGCAAAATCGGATGAGAGTGCAATATAAGCAGCTCTTTGAGCTTGTTTTGATATTTCAAGCCGTTCTTTATTCAATTTTGTTTTAAGTCTGTTTTTTCCCCATATATCTATTTCATAGCTCATAGTAAGCGGAAACTGGAAATTGTTTTGTGCGTAACTTTCAATTCTCATATCTCCAAATTGCTGCATTGATGAGCGAAAATCTCTCCCTATAAAACTTCCTGTAGAAAGAGAAGGAAGCTCTGATGCAAATTGTATTTTAACAAGTTTTTCATTCTCTTTTACCTTCAGGTCGGCATTTTTTAAATCATAATTTGATTCATACAACTTCTTTAAATGTTCAATTAAAAAATCATCCTTATAATTTTGCCACCAGTTTAAATTCATATATAAAACTGTTTGTTCTTTGTTATCCGTATCTGTTTTATTTTGTTTTGCGAAAACAGGCATTATGATAACGGTTAACAATATAAATAATAAAAAAATTTTTTTCATGTTCGGCTTCCGATTTTATCTTTGTGTTATAATTACAACACAAGTATTTTATATCAAACATTGAGAAAATAAAATATGCCGAAAAATATTTTGGGAAAGAGAATAGGGACAATGCTTTTTACAACGGGTACTTTAGCAAGAGGCTTATCTTCTCAAACCTTTAGTGAAAAAAATTTCCCCGTTACTCCTGAGCAATACCTGATACTTTCTTTGCTCGAAGAAAATAATGAATTATATCAAAGGCAGTTATCCGAAATAACTTTAAAAGACAGGGCTAATGTAAGCAGAATAGTTAGTATTCTTGAAGAAAAAGGACTTGTTAACAGAATAAACGATTCTAACGGCAGGAAAATATATAAACTTGTTGTAACCCAAAAAGGAAGAGAGGTCGCAGCCCTTATTCAACCTACGGTTATTGAACTAAGGAAAACAATTACCAAAGGTTTAAAAAAAGAAGAACTTGAACTGTTCTTAAGTATAACTGATAAAATATACAACAATTTAAAAAACAAAGTGAATTTACAAATATAATCGGGAGAGGGATATGGATAAAAACACAGCTGAAACTATGGAAAAAATTGATGACAGACCTGAATATATGAAAAAAAGAGTCTTAGTGCCTTTAATTACGGCAATAATATTTTTAATATGCGGAATTTTTTATTCCGTTCATTCCCTGTATTATAAATCTACGGATGATGCTTTTGTTGAAGGACATATTATAACTGTTTCACCAAGGATTTCAGGCCCTGTTGTTAAACTTAATGTTAAAGATAATCAGGAAGTTAAAAAAGGCGATTTGATTCTTGAAATTGACCCTAAAGATTATGAAGTTAAATTAAAGCAATCAGAGTCAAAACTTGAAGAAGCTAAGGCGGCTTTAGTGTCTGCAGAAAATGATATCAATAAATATAATTCGGAATTAGATTTTGCCCAAAGTGATTTTGAACGTTATACGCAAATGTATGATAAGGGAATAGCAACAAAACAAGAATATGATTCAAGTAAAACCAAATATGACGGGGCTGTATCTGATATTAATTCGGCTAAAGCAAAGTATGAAGAAACAATTGCGTTAATAAAAAGATTGGAAGCAGAGATAGAACAGAATCGGCTTGATTTATCATATACTAAAATTTATGCGTCAGAGTCGGGAAGAATTACGAACAGGAGTGTTGAAGAAGGCAATTATGTGCAAATAGCTCAGCCTCTTTTATCTATAGTCTCTGATGATGTATGGGTAGTCGCTAATTTTAAAGAAACCCAGATAGCAAATATGAAGCAGGGTCAGAGCGTTAAAATTAAAATTGATACGTACGGCAGCAGAATATTTAAAGGAGAAGTAGACAGTATTCAAAGAGCTACGGGAGCAAAATCAAGTTTGTTTCCGCCTGAAAATGCCGTCGGAAGTTACGTAAAAATAGTACAAAGAGTGCCTGTTAAAATTATATTCAAAGAGGATATCTCAAATCTCAATATAGTTCCGGGGATGTCAACGGTGCCTGAAGTTAAGGTAAAATAATAATGTTAAATGCAATAACACAGAAAAAACCGCCCTTGTGGCTGGTCGCTATTTCAATATTAATGCCTACTTCGTTTGCGTGTCTTGCAACATCTGCTACAAATGTTGCCATTCCGCATATTGCAGGATATTTTGGCTCTACAACCGATGAGGCAAACTGGGTTATAACTTCATATATGATTGCAAATGCCTGCCTGATACTTATGACAGGCTGGCTTGAAAATTTAATGGGCAGGAAAACATTTTTAAAAGTTTTTATATCTGTATTTACAATAGGTTCCTTAATATGTGCAATGGCGCCCAATCTTAACATTATGGTCCTTGGCAGATTAATTCAAGGTATAGGAGGAGGTCCCATGACGCCTATTGCTCAGTCAATACTTCTTGCTGCTTTTCCTTACGAAAAAAGAAGTGTTGCAATGAGCCTGTTTGGTATTGCCGTTATGATATTCGCTATACTGGGGCCAACTTTTGGCGGATTCATTGTTGATAATGCCGATTGGCAGTGGATTTATTTGGTTAATATTCCGATAGGTATTTTATCCGTCGCTTTGGTGCATTCTAATATTGATGAACTTGAAATCCGTAAAAAAATAGAACATATAGATTTCCCCGGCATGATCTCTCTTGTTTTGTGGCTTCTTTCAATGCAGATAGTGCTTGATAAGGGGCAGCAGTATAACTGGTTTGATTGTGCCTGGATATCTTGGCTTGCGGGTTTTTCTGCATGCTGTTTGTCGTTTTTTATTGTTTGGGAGCTTGAATATAAGAATCCTATTGTTAATTTAAGAGTGTTTAAAGATAAAAACTTTTTTATAGGCACGATTTTAAGTGCGTCTGTTAATATGATAGTGTTTACCACTATAGTTCTTCTGCCTCAATATTTGCAGAGTATAATGGGGTATACCGCTATGATTAGCGGACTTGCACTTGCCCCTAGGTTAATTTCAAGTTTAATAATGATAGTTTTAATTAACCCGTTAATGCAGATTTTTGATAACAGAATATTAATTTCAATAGGATTTTTCTTCCTCGGAATAACAACATTAATGTATATGAATCTAAATTTAATGATTTCCTTCGGATATATTGCTATACCAAATATATTAATGGGCGTGGGGATAATTCTTATCTTCGTTCCCGTATCATCTTTGGTTTTAGGAACACTGCCGAAATCTGAATTGTCAAACGGAGCAAGTCTTCATAATTTGTGTAAATGTACAACAATGGCTGTAGTTGCCTCTATAGCAACTACTATGGTCGCAAGGCATTCTCAAATGCATCAGGTTAATTTAGTTAAATACTTGTCAAATTTTAATCTCGTTTTTCAGCAAAAAACAGCCTCTCTTATTCACTCATTTATGGTATATACTTCACATAATTATGCACAGATTAAGGCAAATACATATTTATATAAGTCATTGTTAACACAGTCAAGATTAACTGCATTTGTTGATGTATTTGAAATATTTGCCATTATTGCTTTTTGTTTGATTCCTTTATCTCTATTTCTAAATGTCAAAAAAAATAAAAATTTGTAATTATTGGATATTGTAATAATCTTTTAAATATTGTATAAATATAAAAGATGTCCGAACAAAATTTTACGAAGCCACTAAGTGGTGTTACAAAGCGGAGTATGACTGAGCCTGTATGCCTTAGCTGAGTAAAATTTTGAGAGTGGCATATTGAAAAGGTGAGCACTCGTACAGCGACGAGGAGTCGGTGGTAGAGTGCGATACTAGATTAAATATTGAGGTTTTCTATGGATAAAGGTAAGATTTTAAGCTATATACCGACAGTAATTGAATCTTCAAGCAGAGGAGAAAATTCATTTGATATATTTTCAAGAATGCTTAGAGACAGAATAATATTCTTAGGTGAAGAAATAGATGATGAATTGGCTAATTCAATAGTCGCACAGCTATTACTTTTAGATGCTGAGAATCCCGAAAAGGATATAATGATGTATATAAACAGCCCCGGAGGTGTTATAACAGCCGGTATGGCTATATATGATACTATGAAACATGTAAGAGCAGATGTATCGACTATTTGTCTTGGAGAAGCGGCATCTATGGGCGCATTTTTACTTTCTGCCGGTACAAAAGGCAAAAGGATGTCTTTACCCAGTGCCAGAATTATGATTCACCAGCCTTTAGGCGGGGCGGAAGGTCAAGCTACCGATATTGAAATTGAAGCTAAAGAAATACTCAGAATGAAAAAAGAACTAAATTCTCTGCTTGCTCTTCATACGGGACAGCCTATTGAAAAAATATACTCTGATACAGAACGTGATAATTATATGTCGGCTCAAGAAGCTGTTGAATACGGTTTAATTGATAAAGTCTTATAATTTTATATAAATAATTTTATTACATATTTACCGAATAAGATTATTCCTATTAAAAAGCTTATTCCTGCAACTAAAAGCACCATACCCGCAGACATATCTTTTGCCATTTCTACAAGTTTTGAATAATTATTTTTATAAACGGCATCAAGGGTAAATTCTATAACGGAATTTAAAAGTTCACATATAAGAACCATTGCTATTGTTAAAATTAAAATACATATATCGGTTATTGAAAATCTTAAAATTAAAGCACTAATAAGGACAATAAAAGCAATAGGAACTTCAATTCTGAAATTTCTTTGAGAGCTTATAGCAAGCTTTAATCCTCTAATTGCGTTAGAAATACTTTCTGCTATACTTGATGATTTAAATTTTGTCATAAAACTATTGCCTTTGCCTTATTTTGATTAGTCACCATAAAATCATAATCCTGTTGATTTTGATGGTCAAACCCCAATAAATGAAGTATACCATGGCTGATTAAATAATATAATTCAGAATCAAATGAAACATTGTTTTCAATGGATTGTTCTTTAATTTTGTCAAGTGAAACAATTATTTCTCCAAGATTAATTTCATTATCAAATATAAATCGTTCCTCCGGATTTGAATCAGCAAAAATCGCAAATGTTATTACATCTGTTGCACTATCTTTATTCCTATATTCTTTGTTTATTTTATGAATATATTCATTGTCGCAAAGTACAATATCAAAGCTTAATGTTTTAAATTTATAATCTTTTAAGCAGGATTTAGAAAAAATATTTATATCTTTTAAAATAAAGTCGGATATTTTTTTGACATTATCGGATACGATAACTTCATTAATATTAAAGTCAGGATAAATATTTTCAATAAAAGCATTAATTACGGTCATAATTTTTAACCTTGAGAATTTTGTTCTTTTTCCTGAATATCTTCAATGGATTCTTGGTATTTAATTCTTTTATGGAAGACAGAACGAAGGACTCTTGAAAGAGTTGCAGATATAGTCTTAATATCTTTAAGAGTTAAAGGACTATCAGATAATTGTCCATCATCAAGTCTGTCTTGAATAATTTTATTAATTAAAGTTTCCAGTTCTTCTTGAGAATGGTCTTTTAGAGTTCTTGACGCAGACTCAACGGCATCAGCAATCATTAATATAGCAGTTTCTTTACTTGAAGGTTTTGGTCCTGTATATCTGAATTGTTCTTCTTGTACGTTTTCAGCACCTTCTTGCTGTACTGCCTGATTGTAAAAATAACTGGCAAGTGAAGTTCCGTGATGTTGAGAAATGAAATCCTGTATTACATCAGGAATATGGTATTCTTTTGCAATTGTTATGCCGTCTTTTGTATGAGAAGTTATAACCATCTTGCTTGAACGAGGAGTTAATTTTTCGTGAGGATTTTCTATTCCCGTAAAAGATTGATTTTCAATAAAAAATAATGGACGTACAATTTTTCCTACATCATGATATAAAGCCCCTACTCTTGCTAAAATCGGATCTGCACCAATGGCTTCAGCTGCGGATTCTGCGAGATTGGAAACTCTTAAACTGTGTTCAAATGTTCCCGGTGCTGCTTCATGCAATTTTTTCAATAACGGTTGATTATAATCGCCTAATTCTGCCAAACCAAACGGGGTTATTACTTTAAATATGTTTTCAAAAATTGGTATCATACCAAGCGCAAATATTCCTGATACTAAACCGTTTAATATACCTGCAATTATATCTTGCGAGAGTTTTTCTACGCCTAAATCGTAATAAACGCATAAAATTACAAATGCCATTGTTATTGAAGTATAAACACCGACCCTTATAAGGTCAAATCTTCTTGAATATTTAATTGTTGTTGTTCCTATTGTTGAAACTATTATTGATAATATAAATACAGACATTGCTAATGCCGAAAACTGCATTGATAATGTTATTATAGTTAATAATGTTACCGTTATAAAAAATGAAGTTCTCGGATTTAAAAATACTGCAAGTATTATTGCATAGAATGGAAACGGAAGTAAGAATACCGACCACGTTTCAGGCAAAAATATTGATATTATTGCTAAAAACAGTGACAAAAATCCTATTATTAATAATCGTTTTCTTTGTAAATATTTAGATTCAAAAAACTTTAAATAATAAAATACCGAGAAAAATCCAATACAAACAAGACATAATATCCCAAGTATTCCTTTAAAATTAATTCTTAAAATATTATATCCTGCTTTACTTAATGCTTCTTTTTTAACTTGAGTAATGGGTTCACCTACTCTTATTATAGTGTCGCCTTTATTAAATTTAACTATTATAGGTGAAATCATATCTCTTGCATTCTTTTTTGCCAGATTCGTTGCTTCTTCATCTATTATCATATTAGGGACTAGCACTTGTTCCAATAGGGCAGTAATTACTTTTAATTGATTGTTTGTTGTATTTACTTCGACATTTCTTCTGATTATTTTTGCTAAAGTATTTTCTTCAAAGTCTTTTTCTGTTATTCCTTCATCTAATACAGAGGAAAGTGTTTTTACGGAAGCTGAAAAAACTTTTGTTAATAATTCATCATTTGCATTTAAAAAATAATAAACAACAAATTCTTTTGTATAAGAATCCGATATGTCCATAATAACATTTAATTCGCGTTCTTTGTCTTTTATAGGAGTATTTTTATTTCTTATGTAAACTATTTCACTTATAAGTTCATTAAGGTTATTAACAATATAAGCATCATCAGCAGGAGAATAGACAACACCAACTTTTTGAGCAACCTCCCTTTTTCTTCTTTCGGTTTTAATACTGTCTACTACTTCTATTTCTTTAGGGGCTATCACCATTACTTTACTTATATTGTCCGAATCTACAATCGTTTGAAAGAAAAAGTATTTTGATATAATTATTCCGGTAAATAATACTATAAATAATATTGTTAAAAATATATTTACAACGGTTTTTGGTTTTTTTAACGGTTCCGTAAATTTATTAAAATCAAATTTTTTCATAAAAATCACTTATATTATGCTATCCACTTAATTTTACAACAAGCCTGATTTTTTGCAAATCTCCGTAAATCGTTTGAACTTTTAATTTGTGGATAATATAATTATTATAGGCAAAAAATGTTTATTTAATTATTATGGGAATTAGAAAGCGTTTAAAAAAACTACTTTTTGGAATTGCAATAACAATTGCACTTGTTGAGTGCTCTTATTTGTTTATTTTGCCTGTGTGTGTTGATAAATTTATTCCTGAAAATTTTACAATAAATAATACTAATATTCATATAGAAGATATTAAAATTAAAACTCAACTTCTTCCAAAGCTGAATATTTCAGCTTCTAAATTAGAAATAAAAGATTTTATTAATGCACAAAATTTACAAATTAATATATCTTTATTTGATTTATTAAGAAAAAAAGTTAATATAAATCAACTTGATTCTGATAATATATTTTTAACTATTACCTATGATAACGAAGGCTGTTTTAATTTTGAAAAGCTGTTTGCTTCAGATAAAAATAAAAAATTAAATCTGGTTTTAAAAAATAATACTGTAAATATAGGCAGTTATAAACTTGTATATAAAGATGAAAATTTAGATAAGACTTCAACAATAGAAGGCTTTCCTCTTGTTTTAAATATAAAAGATAAAGATAATATGACACTTAAAACAAAGGGAAATATAATATCAAATAAGGAGGAAAGTGAGTTTGATATTGATTTATCAGCTAAATTGCCTTTTGCCGATATAAATTCCGATTTAATTAAGGGAAAATGTTTTATATATAACTTAGATTTGGATATGATTTTTCCTTATTTAAAAAAATATTACGATAAAAATATAAAAAAAATATCAGGGAAAGTTAAATATATACAATTATCTGATGAAGATAATAAGGTAGTTTTTAACACTTCTTTTTCTGATTTGGTTTTTGATAAAGAGAACTGGAAAAACTATGTTTGGGCAAAAGGTGAAAATATAGTTAAAACATCTTTTTCTTTTGAAAAAAATATTATAAATGTTCATTCATTTGATTATAAAGCAGATAATATAGATATAAAAGCAGACGGGGCTGTTGATTTAGAAGGCAAAAAAATAAATCTTGATGTTAATACGTCTGTAGAAAAATCAAAAGCCGAAAATATAGCATCAATACTTCCTCCTACTTTAATACCTAAGTACATGACCATTGAAAAGATTAAAAATTATGGTGTCTATGGCGATATTGAAGCTAAAATACAAATAAAAGGACAAATTCCTCAGCCAAATATAACAGGATACGTTAAAGCCGATAATATTCATGTTCTTGATAAATCATTACATAAACTGCACAAGGGAACAGTATTTATAAGATTTGAAAAAAGAATCCTAAATATGGATATCCTTGTTAATATGTTTAATAACCAAAAAGCAACTGTTAAGGGATATGTATATATGTTCCGTGACGGAATTAATAATGTTACGGTTAAAACAACAGATAATATAGATTTCCCGCTGGCTCAAAAGATAATAGTCCCCGTAAGTAAGGTTTTTAATTTCCAATTAGGACCTATTCCCGATATGAATATTAAATCAGGCAACGGTATTATTGATGTTAACATAAAAGGCAATATGGATTTTGTTAACATAGACGGATTTTCTAACTTCCATAATGCAGTATTATCATATAACGGATTACATGGAGTTGTTGATAAAGGCAAGGGAAGGCTTGATTTTAAAGATGATGTTATAAGCTTTAAATCCGAACAGGCATTTGTTAAATCAAATCCTTTAAGCGTTGAAGGTAGGGTTAAAATAAATGATAATTTGGACTTTAATATATCCTCAACAAAGGCAAAAGCGGAAGATTTACTTGAAATAATAAATAATAGCACATTATTAAAGGATGTAAAAGACGGACTTAAAGTAATAACCGCTGCAGAGGGAAATACAAGATTATTTGTAAATTTAAAAGCAAAAATAGTGCCTGTACCATTTGGACATCCGCCTTTACCGCCGGAAGAAGCATTTGAAGATATGAAAGTTAAGGGTTCATTATATCTTTTCGGAGATTCTTGCTTTATTGAAGGATTTAAAACTCCCATTGAAAATATCGAAGGTATTGTTGATTTTACAGAAACGGTTGTTGACATAAATAATTTATCAGCTGTATCAGGAACTTCACCTGTTACTATATCGGGAAAAATTATTAATGATTTAAAAACCAAAATCCCTGATGTTGACCTTACTGTTACAAGTAAAAGTGTTAATTTAAAAGATACAATAAGATTTTTAACAAAGTCTTATTTATACCCCGAAAATTATCCTGATTTATCAAGTTTGTATAGTTTAGCTTCAAAGCATGATTTGTATTTCAAATATAAAGCAAAAGCCGTTGATTTTATTACAGATAAAGCTTATGCTGAAATGAATTTCATAAATGATAATGAAGATAATCCGATTAAAGCAAAATCGGGCAGAATAATTTTAAATAAATCAAATGTTACTGTAGACAATGTTAATGCTTCATTATATGACTCAAATTTATCCGTTAACGGAAATGTTCTTAGAGTTGATACTGTTAATCCGATTTATAATTTAAAAATTCAAACGGATAATTTTAATTTTGAAAATTTAAATGATGTTTCAAAAATTACAATAATGCCTGATAAGTTAAAATGTATAATTGAACAATTTAAGAATTTTAAAGGTTTTTCTAATTTAGATATAAGTATTGATAAAAATATATTTAAAGGGAATGTATATGTTAAAAATCTTTCCATGCAGCATAAAAAAACAAATATTCCCATAGTATTTGACAGTTTCCCTGTTATATTTAAAGAAAATAAAATAATAATAGAAAATATGACGGCAAAAGTAGCAGATATGCCTTTATTTGGTGATTTTACACTGTCTGACTGTTTTACAAAACCTAAAATATTTGGTTATTTTACTTCTAAATTGACAAATAACTTTATAAAAGGTTATTTAAGTGAAGATATAATGAAAAATATAAGTTTAGAAGGTGACATAGGATTTTCTTCTAAAATAAATGGAGAGATAAATAATCTAATCATAGAGCCTAAACTTGTTTTAAATCCTGAGGCGGATATAACCATAGGCGGGATTAATGTTGGTGATGTTAATGAAAAAAGAGAATTTAAAGGCAAAATAAATATCTTAAAAGATAAAATATTAATAAATGATTTTAATTATACAAAGTATATAGCATCTCAAAATAATAAGATGAATACAATAGTTTTTGCGACATCAAAAGGTGAATTAGCAATTAAAAACGGCAAAATAATTCCTAAAGTATTTGAGATGAAAACAAATAAGAACCTGCCCGCAAGAATTTTAAATGTATTTTTAAAAACACCTGTTTTAACGCAAGGAAGTTTTAATTGTGATATTAAATATATGGCTGATTTTGTCAGAAAAACTTCAAAAATAACAGGGAATCTTGATTGCAGAAATCTTGATATTCCTCTTTTTGATTCAATTGTTAAAAATATTCACCTTTCAGCTGATGATAACAAAATAAATCTGTCTCTTTTTGCATTTTTAACCGATTCCAAGGTAAATATAAATTCAATAATAAAAAATAATTTTTCTCAGCAGCCTCAAGTTGAAGCATTAAATATATATGTTGATCAAATAGACAGAAATAAATTATTTGAGAGATTTTCTAAGATTCATATGGCAATGAATACAAATAATAAAATAAAGAATATGGATCTAAATGGCTTGAGTGTTGCAAACGGGCACTTAGAGGTCAAAGAACTATTGGTTAAATCACTGGTTGCTAAAAATTTTACATCCGATTTTTATGTGGATAAAAATGGAATTTTCAATGCTCAAAATATGAATGTTGATATATCTCAAGGTAATATAAAAGGTAAAATGTCATATAATCTTTCAGATACGACTATAACTGGTGATTTTGAACTAAATAATGTGGATTCAAATTATATAGCTGAAACATTATTTGAGGGTAAAAATCAAATATACGGTAATGCAAACGGAAAAATGTTTTTAACAACAAAGGGAATGACAGACAAAGAAAGGATTAATAATCTTTCAGGAAACGTTTCTTTTAATATTTCAGACGGAAGAATGCCAAAACTTGGTTCTTTAGAATACCTTTTAAGAGCAAGCAATATATTAAAAAGCGGACTAACAGGACTTACACTAAACAGTATTTTGGAATTATTGAATCTTGTCAAAACAGGATATTTTTCTAATATCTATGGCAGTTGTAATATAGAAAACGGGATAGCAAAAAATATTGAAATATTTTCTAAAGGTGAAAATATGAGTTTATATATTCATGGAAACTATGATATCGCAGCCAGTCATGCGGATATGGAAATACTAGGGAAACTATCAAATCGTATTTCAACAATATTCGGAAAATTAGGTAATACATCATTAAATACGTTCTTTAGATTAATTCCGGGTATATCGCTTTTAGACTTCGGCAGAAAAGATTTTATAGAAGATGTTGAAAAAATCCCGTCTTTTACGGGCGGTGACTATGAAGCAAGAATTTTTCAGGCTATAATTAACGGTAATATCAATGACTCAGGATATGTACAAAGCTTTAAATGGGTAAAACAATAAAAAAGAGGCACTATATAGCCTCTTTTAAAAATATCCCTAATCGGATTCCCGTTTATAATTTAGTAATCTTTAAGATTTTTTATTCTTTTTTGTATTTCTTGTCTTTTTGCTTTCATTGCCTTTTTTTGTTCATCTTTAATTTTGTTAAATTCTTTTTTTTGTTCAGCCGTTAAAGTTGCTTCAAAGTTTTTCATATTTTCTTTTCGTTGATTGTCAGCTTGAACTCTTAATGTTTTTAATTCTTCTGAAATCTTTTTTAATTGTTTGTCTTTTTCTTCCTGAGAAAGAGTTGTACTTCTTTTTGTTTGCATTAATTCTTGTCTTTTTTGATGTATTTGATCAAGAACAGGTTTTATTGCTTCTCTATCTTTTTGCTTTTGTGCTTCAATTTGTTTTTTCTGTTCTTCAGTCAAGTTTAATCGTTTTTCAAATTCTGCTTTTTTAGCTTGCATTTCTTCAGGTGAATGATATTTTGGCATATTCATTCTCATAGGATGGTCTTTATTTACTTGAGGACCGGGACCGAAGTATTTAAAAGCTTTAGGACTTTCTTTTGGAACCGGCGTAATTTCAACTCCGGCAGGAGCCAGCATATCATTAGTAGCAGCTTCTGCTGCAAAAACAGTATTTGTACTTAATAAACCTACCATTAAAGGTAATATTGACAATATTATTTTGTTTTTCATGGATTCTCCTTTCAAATTAAATCTTTTAAAGTTATGCTAAGTTCTTTGCGCGCATTAAAAAGTCTTGATCTTACTGTCCCTACAGGACAATTGAGTTTTTCTGCTATTTGTTCATAATTCATATCTTTCATTTCATACATTACAATTACTTCACGTAATTTCGGTTTTAATTTTTCTATTGCATCTATAATTTGTTTTTGTCTTTGTTTTCTGATAAATGTATCTTCAATACTTTCTTTTTCATCTTTTATTTGGATTAGTTCATCTTCTTCGGTTACCATATTTTGAGAGTGTTTAAAGTAAGCAGATTTCATATAATCACGGCAAAGATTTGCGGTAATTGTACTAATCCAGCTTTTGAATTTTCCGCTTTCTTTATATTTATCCAGATTCTTATATGTTCTTATATAAACTTCCTGTTCAATATCTTCATTATAAGAACCTGTCATATTAGAAATAATTTTTCTGATATTATTTCTGTATTGATTTAATATTTCTTTCAAACTAATACCTTCACATTATAATTCAAGAAATCCGTATTCATCGGTAGGCAGTCCCATTGCACTTACGCAGGAATCATCTGATGATGTTATTATATAATTATCATCATAGATTTTATAACCTGTAAATGCGGAAAAACCTATAAAAAGAACAAAACAGCAAGCTAATTTTTTAATATTAGATAATTTCTTACTTTCCTGCTTTTTAAGATATACAGGCGCAACTTCTTTTACAAGCATGGAAACTTTTTTTTGTATTTCATGTTCTTTTTGACAGTCAGGACATTCTTTCAGATGACTAAGAAAAGCTACTTCACTTTTAAAAGTGAAGTAAGCTTCATATTTATCACATTTATGTTCGTCACTCATTGTTTTTTCCTCTTTCATTATGTATAACGAGGAAGTAAAATTAAAAGTTCATTTTTATTTAATCTAGTGTCGCAACATTACGCTTGCTCCTCGCAACCGTAAAGTTGCTCACCTTTTCAAAATGCCACTCGCAAATTTTTACTCATACCTTCGGCTTATCGTAAAAATTTACTCGAACATTATTCTAAATTTAATGAATTACCTGAAAGTTCAAGGCTGTTATATAATTCTTGGAATTTTCCGATAAAAGTTTTATAAGAAACAGAGGGAATTGATGAGCGCAAATCCATTAAATATGTCATAGTTTTTGTATCTAATTCATATAAAGCCAAATCGGCCTGCCTGTATAATTTATTTATTTGCAGTTTTTTTTCGGTATCGGAAAAATCAGCCGAATTTTTAACTATTTCAATTTGGCTTAATATATTAGATAGATTATCTGCGGTTACAACTATTGTATTAATATAAAATTGAGAAACCATTTTGTAATTATCGAGTCTTAAACCTACTACTTCACTTTTATTAATCATAGAAAGGAAGTCAAACTCTGAAAGTTCTCCAAGTTGCTCTATTTTATAGTTTATTTCTTCTTCAGAGGTTATAGCAGCATAAACATTTTGAATACTGCTAAATAACATTAATATTATTAATCCGATTGCAGATAATATTTTCTTTTTCAATTTTCTCTCCTTTTATTATTTCTGTAAGAAATTATTGAAAGCATTTTCTGTTTTAACTTTTTGAGCTTCATATTGTTTATATTGCTCTTCTGTAAAAACTGCTTTATATAATGATTTAGTTTCTTCTTCTAATTTCTTTTGTTCTTCTTTTAGAGTATCAATATTCTTTTGATAAGCTTCAGTTAATTTAGCAATATCAGAGGGTGATTTATTATCGCCGGAAGAATTTTTTAAATTAATAATCATAGAGTTATATTCAATTATTTTTTGTTCTAAATTATTATTTTCGGTTTTGTATTTAAAATGGATTCTGGAAAGTTTTTGTCTTTGATCAGCGGTAATACCGTCTATTCCGCTAAAATCATCAGCCCAGACAACTGTTGAATTCATTAATAACAAAGCGGTTAAAACTATTAAGCTCTTTTTCATAATAACTCCTTCTTATTTATAGTCAGAATACTCTTCTGATTTTTTCATCCATTCATCTTCACTGACACAAAAAGCATGGTTCCAAAACCGTTCAATAGCATAAGTTTCTCTTTCATCTCTATGGAGAATATGAACAATAACATCTCCATAGTCTAAAAGATTCCATCTGTTTTTTGCGTCATTTTCTTCGCCGATAGGAATTCTGTCAAAAAAATCTTTAACTTTTTCTCTTACATATCCGGTTAAAGCTTTAACATGAGTACTTGTATCAGAAGAACAAATAACAAAATAATCAGCTAAAACTGAAATATTAGAAATGTTAAGGATTTTAATATCCTTGGCTTGTCTGTCGTCTAAAATACGTGCTATAACACTTGCGAATTTATCAGATGTAATTTCTTTCAAAATAATATCTCCATAAACTAAAAGAATTATAGCATAAATTAAAGTTATATATAATTTTTAAGATTTTTTGTAATATTATTATTTCTGCAAAGTTTTT
Source organism: Candidatus Gastranaerophilales bacterium (assembly GCA_947589705.1). Classification (GTDB taxonomy): domain Bacteria; phylum Cyanobacteriota; class Vampirovibrionia; order Gastranaerophilales; family Gastranaerophilaceae; genus Avigastranaerophilus. The sequence continues at coordinate 4,544 of CANQCO010000014.1, read as the reverse complement.
TTAGTTTACTCATTGCTCTGTTTTCAATTTGTCTGATTCTCTCTCTAGAAACACCGTAATAAGTTCCGATTTCTTCAAGAGTTTTCTTTTCACCGTTATCATCAAGTCCATAGCGCATAATTAAAACATTGCGTTCTTTTTCGCTTAAGTGATTAAGCATTTTTTTTATGTCGCAAAATAAATTGTCTTGAGTTACTTTAGTATCCGGTGACAGAGTAGATTCATCCACAATAAAATCAGATAATTTAGTATTTTCATCTTTTTGATTAGCAGGAGATTCAATACTAATAGTACCTTGAGCAGATTCAATTAAAGAAGATAATTTTTGAACCGGCATGCCGATTTTATAAGCAATTTCCTCTTTAGTTGGGGCAGCGCCATTTTCTATTGTTAAATCAAGAGAAATTTTCTTAATTTTACTTAAAGTTTCAATCATGTGAACAGGCAGTCTGATTAAACGTGATTTATCGGCGATTGCTCTTGTAATTGCCTGCTGAATCCACCATGTAGCATAAGTAGAAAATTTATAACCTTTGGAATAGTCGAATTTTTCAGCAGCCCTCATAAGCCCCATATTGCCTTCCTGAATAAGGTCAAGAAAAGAAAGACCTCTTCCTATATATTTTTTTGCAATGCTAACAACGAGCCTTAAATTGGCGTTAACTAGTATTTTTTTTGCTTTTTCCGAGTTTTCTTCCTTAATTTTTTTGGCTATTTCAAGCTCTTCTTCATTACTCAAAAGTTTAATTTTACCTATTTGCTGCAGGTAAATTTTAACTGAATCATCAGCAATGGCACTATTTTGAGTTTCAGGCAGTTTTGGTTCTTCAACATTCTTGAAAATATCATCATCAAGCTGCAAAGCCAAATCACCTTGATTTTGGTCATTATCATTGCTTAACTGAAAATCATCTACGCTATCGGACATTTTTGCCTCCAATAATAAACTATTATACACTAATCCCCGATTTTTGCACCGATTGCTTTACAGATTCATAAATAATAATACTTGCTGCATTTGCTACATTTAATGAGTCAAAATCAGAAAGCATAGGTATTTTTACTCTAAAATCAGATTGTTTCAGTATAGTGCCGGAAATTCCTTCCTTCTCGGAGCCCATGACTATTGCAAAATTCATATTGCAATAATCAATTTCATAGTAATTATCTTTAGCATTTATATCTGTTGCAATTATCCAGAAGTCGTTATTTTTAAGCTTATCAATTACAGCCGGAAGGCTATTAACCATGATTATATCAATATGGTTAACGGCGCCTGCTGAAGATTTCTCAACTGTAGAATTAACATTTGCATTCCTTCTCGATGGGAAAATAACTGCATTAAAACCTGCACATACTGCTGTTCTTATTATTGAACCAAAATTATGCGGGTCTTCTATTCCGTCCAATATTACTACTTTCTTATATCCTTTTATATCTTTTTTTATAAAATCATCAATATCTATATATTTTATAGGTGCAACATACGCTATTACTCCTTGATGTGAGTATTCCTTAAATTGTCTGAATTTTTCCTTCGGTAAAAACTGAAATACAATCCCTTTTTGTTTCGCTAATTCTATAATTTGGGATATTTTACTGTCATCCTTAATCCCTTTCATTAATATTATTTTATTAACTTCTCGCGCTCCTTTTATAAGAAGTTCAACTACATTATTTCGTCCAAAAATATAATTTTCCATAAATTTCTCATATATTTAAATTATGACAATTTTTATTATATAAGGCATTATTAATAATAACTATTGTATTATACATTAAATGGTATAGTTGTTACAAAAAATTTAATACGTTAAGTTTCTTGTCAAAAATGCCAATAACATTTATTATGGTTATAATGGAATTAAAGTTAAAAAAATAGGTTAATTATGAGTGAATTGTTAGAAAAAATGGGATTTAAAAAGAAAATACATGTTGGTATTTCTTTATCGGTTAATAATTTTATAGAGCTTGTTTGTGTTGATAAGAATTCTAAGAATGTTACAAGATACGCATCAGGTAATATAAAATATAATAACGCAATAAGAGAGATTATAGATTTTGATGAATTTCAGGAAGTAGTTGAAAGCTTATTTGAAGAAGCAGGACTTGACCCAAAGGAATGCAGTGTTACGTTAAATCTGCCAAATGTACATTTTGGAATTTATACGCTTGAATCTTCTGCCGATATTCCTTATATAACCGATAATATTCAAACTGAATTAGAAGATTTATATATCTTTAAAAGAAATGATCCTGTAATATCTTATTCTTTTATTAACTCAGCCAACAAAGAACATCCTAAAATTATCTATAGTGCAATCCAGACAAATGCTATAGGTAGAATACTTGAAATATTTGATAATATGCAGGTTGATGTTGTAAGAATAGATACTTCTATTTCTTCTTTCTTAAAATCAATGCAGTATTGCGACAGATTTAGCAGGTATTTTGAAAAAAATCAAAATTCTGTCGTCTTATTAATAACTTCAAACAGTTATCATATATTTTATATGAATGCTAATAATGTTGTTGATTATGTAGAAGAGCCAATAGCAATTAAATCATTTTCAATAGATGAGGTGTATTCAAATATTTCAAAAACAACTTTAGAAATATTGGAAAAATATTCTCCCTCTTCTTTATTAATAATAAGTGAAACAGATGAAGTAAAAGCCGAGTTAATGTCGTCAAGACTTAATTATAGTGGTGACGTAGATTGTGTAAATAAAAGTGTAAATAACAGCGAGAAATTTATAGAAGTTTTAAGTTCCGGCAATGAAATAGATGAAAATATGATTTCATATTTAACGATAGAAGCTGTGGGAGCTGCTGTCGCAGATTATGAAGATTATCCTTTAAATATTAATTTTATGCCTTTAGAAAGAATTAATACTAATTTGGTTGAAGTTGGCGGATATGAGGTGGATTTTTATAGATTTGTAGCAATTTTAGCTGGTATTGCTATTATTAGCGCTTTAATTATCGGATTTATTTTAAACTCTATATTCCAAAACCGCATTAATAATGCTACTAATTCTAAAAATAAAACATCAGAGGAGATCCAAGTATTTCAAAGAAAAACAAATACAAATCGCGAAGGAGAAAAGAAAAATATTTTCCCAACTTTAAAGAAAATAGTAGATAATAATGCAGCTGTTATAACAGCATATAATTTATTATCAACAGAAATTCCTGAGAATGTCTACATAAAGAAATTTGTTACAAATTCAGAAGGTGGTATAGGAATATTAGGTGAAGCAAAGACAAGTGATTTGGCAGATACTTTTGCCAGCAGACTAAGACTTAAAAATGAAGATTTAACTTTATCTAAACTTTCATTGAATTCAAGTAATGATTTGCTTCCAAGCATAATGTCAGAAGGTTTTACCTTTGAAATTAAAACTCAAAGTGTAGATGTTTCTTTGAATGAAGAAGAAAACTTAATTCAATCAAATATTGAGAATACAATTAATACCATAAGAAATATAGGATATAGCAGTGGATATGGTTCCGGAGTTAATGGACAAAATATAGAAGCTCCAAAAACACTAGCTCCCCCACCACCTATTATTTAGCTTTTTATATTAAGACATGTTGAGGAAATTATGAATAAAAAATTTAAACAATTAGTTCCATTATGTTTTTTAATTACAGTAGTTCTGTTTTTTGGACTTATATATACTACAGTAGTTTCTAAATTTCAAGAATACCAAAATCTGGGAACATCCAATGATGCTCTTGAAGCCCAGCTTAATAAAGCAAAATCGGAATATAATGATTCCATGAAGGAGAAAAAAGAAAACGAAACTAAAATGCAATCTATCAAACAGGTATTTGAAACAAAAGAAAGTTCCGATGGTGAAAATCTCGGTGTTTTTGGTACAATGTTTGAAGATGTTATAAAATTAATTCAAACAAACAGCCTTTTAATTCGTTCTATTGAGTATGATATGCGACCTGCCGAAGATCAAATTTATTTAAATTATCTTGATGATTATAATGTCTGTGAATTAAAGTTCTTTCTGGTAGGTACATATACACAATTAAAATCTTTATTGAAAGAATTGACAACAACATTCCCTTATCTTGTTTCAATATCAAAGATTAATGTTACAACATTTACCGGTAATACTGATTATATTTTGATAAACTTATCAGTTACATTATATTCAAAGAAACCTAAAAAATAAATTATTTAATTTGAAAAGAACATTTACTGCATTGCGCCTTAGGGTGCAATGCAATATTATTTTCAAGGTCAATAAGTCGAACTATTTTAGTATTCAATTTAGATGAGCATATAGGGCATCTTAAATTTTCAGTATCACCGGATAAAATAGCTTTTTTTATATCGTTAATGTATTTTTCACTAACTATATCATAAGCGTCCAGCATAATACGTTCATATTGCTTTATATCAACAGGATTAAGCTTTAAAGCTTTAGCAAGTTTTTGTCTTATTGTTGCAGGCAGGAATAAATCTTTGCCTGCTTCAATATCTTCAATAATTTCAACAGGCAGGGCAGATTTTTTTGAAAATC
>CANQCO010000013.1 GCA_947589705.1 Candidatus Gastranaerophilales bacterium | reverse complement strand
GCTTTACATCTAAATTGGCAGGAACGGAACGTGGTGTAACGGAACCTCAGCCGACATTCTCAACCTTATTCGGCGAACCCTTTATGCCGATGGATGCTTCAGTTTACGCTAAAATGTTAGGCGACAAACTTGATAAATACGGAACTAAAGTTTACCTTGTTAATACAGGCTGGGCAGGCGGAAGTGCTGCATCAGGCGCTAAACGTATGAAATTAAGCTACACAAGAGCTATGGTAACTGCAGCATTAAACGGCTCATTTGATAACATAGAATTTAAACATCACGATGTATTTAATGTTGACTATCCCGCATCTTGCCCCAATGTTCCTGATGAAATGCTTGATGCCAGAGGTATGTGGGCTGATAAAAATGCTTATGACGAATCAGCAAATAAACTTGCTCAAATGTTTGAAGATAACTTTAAGGCTAAATATCCTAATATGCCTGCTGAAATCGTTAACGCAGGTCCTAAACCAAAATGCAGAGTTTAGAACTTTAAACACAATAAAAAAAGACCTCAATTATGAGGTCTTTTTTATTATATTTATATTCTTAAAACCAAGTTTTTTAATTATTCTTTCAATGCCTTTATTGCATTTTTCATATAATTTTTTATCTTTTGATGCTTGTATGTATTCATAGCCGGCAGCGGCATATTCACCTGCGGATTCTAAAAGATATCCGTAATAATAACTTTCTTGAGGAGATTTTTTATATGATAAGTGTTTTAAACTATTTTCCAGTTGATTTTTAACATATTCAAGTATTGTTTTCGTTATATCTTTTGTATTTTCGGGAATAAAAAATTCAATATAAAATAATGCACTTCTATAATCATTGGCGGATTTTCCGTATTCCTTATCTTTATTTTTATCTCCTCTTAAAATATAGGCATTTATTAAATCTTCTTTTACATCGGAATTTTTACTTGCTAAATTTAAAGCTTTTGTTAATTCATTTATCGCTTTTGTGTATTCTTGTTCAGCTAAGGCTTTTTCTCCTTTTTTAAAGTAAGTGCCGTAAGAGTCTTTTGCCGAGGAGGTTAATTGAGTGCAAATAAATGTTATTATTAAAACTGATATAATAAAAAATTTTTTCATATTTATTTCCCGTCCTTGAAATAAGTATTTTGGGTAAGTTCTGTTAAATAGTTAAATATATTATTCCTTACTTTTTCAATGCATTTTAAATCATCATGTTTACACATGTCGACTTGCTTAAAACTTTTATTAAGATGTTTATAACTTTTGGGATATTTTTTTAAATGTTTCATATATTCGTCTGTAAGTTCTAAATCTCGCTTTATCATAGATGCATTTATAATCCCGTATAAAGCAATTTCGGGATTTTTATTTGAATTTATTGCCAGTGCATACCATTTTATTGCTTCATCAATAAGATTGATATTTTCTCCGTAATTTTCCATATAACAGCTAAGAGCCATTGTCCCGTATAGTGCATAATCATCGGAAGGAACATCTATAGGGTTAATATAGTGTTTTAAATATTTAAACAGCATATTTGTATTATCTTCAGCAATGGCATAAGCTATGAATGTTTTAAGCTCTTTTTCCGTTGAATTTTCTGCAATAAAATCAGTCCAGATTAAATTTTTGGAATTAACTTTTTTCTTCTTATTAATATAAGGTAAAAAATATGAAGTTTTGCTTGCAAAGTTTATGTTTTGCGTATTTGAAGGATTGTATTGGGCTGTTATCATTCCGATTAAATATCCTTCATTATCTAATAATGCGCCTCCGCTTGAACCGGATGACGATGGGGCGGAAAATTGAATTAATTCTTTTGTTATTTGATTTATCATTCCAGATGAAAATACAAATTGCAATCCTTGCGGATTTGAAATTGTGTATACATTATCTCCGACTTTTATGTTATTTTCTTTTTTGTATTTTATCGGAATAAACTTCTTATTGCTTCGTATTGTCAGTATGGCTATATCATCATTAGGATTTATATATTTATATCCCGTTACTTTATATTCTCTGCCTTCATGTGTTTTTACTTTAATATAATCAGCATTCGCTATTATATGAAAACAGGTTGCAAATGTTCCTTCTTCATCAAGTATTATCCCGCCGCCAGTAGTATCTTGGGTTTCTACATATAAGACTGAAGAAACATTATCCTCATATATTTTGTTTGCAGAAAATTCCCTTTTTATTTCTGCTTTCACGCAAGAAATACAGGATATAACAAGAATAATTATTAAAATAAAGTATTTTTTCATATTTCCAAACTTAATCTGTAATAACACATCTTTTATTAAAATTGTCCGAGTAAATTTTTACGATAAGTCGAAGGTGTGAGTAAAAATTTGCGAGTGGCTTATTGAAAAGGTGAGCAACTTTACGGTTGCGAGGAGCAAGCGTAATGTTGCGACACTAGATTATATTTTAATTTTATTTATTAAAACATCTGCAAGTATACGGTTTCCGATATTATTTAAATGAACTCCATCATATGTATATATAAAATCTTTTTCGGGATTTTTCCCTGTTTCCTTTGCTTTTTTAGTTAAAACAGAATTTATATCAATTAAATTTATTTTTTCTTTTTGTGCTATTTCATATAAAACTTTATTATATTCATTTGCTTTTTGATTAAAATTGTATGATGAACCTTCTGTATTTATTATTGTCAATAAATTTACTTTTATATTATTTTTTAAGGCTTTTTCAATTATATTTGTCATATTTGCTTTATAAGTATCTAACCCCCATTCTGATTTAAAAATATCATTAATTCCGCATAAAATTATAATAATGTCAGGGTGTTTTTCTATTATATCTTTATCCATTCTTTGAAGTAAATCTTGAGTTGTATTACCGTGTATACCTGCAGGTATCGGTATTACATTTATTCCTTTTTTTTGTAATCCTTGAACTGTTAATCTTACATAACCGTTTTTTTCACTCCAGCCGAATTCGGTTATGGAATCACCAAAAAATGCTATTTTTATCGGTTCTTTTTTATATTCTTTTGCCATATTTGTTACAAAAACAGCACCAAGCATAAAAGTAAATATAAAAATTAGAATATTGATAAAACTTTTTTTCATGTAAATTCCTTATCTTTCGTTTTTTGTATTACTTTTTATAACTAATTATATTTTAAAAATATTGTAATGGGAAATTTTTAAGTTTTTACCTGTGATACAAAGTAAAGTATTTAATGATATAATTTTATAGTAATTTAATAAGTAATTAAAGTAATTATGAAAAAATCTGTTTGTGATATTGTTTTTGTTTTTATTTTTTTTGTTTTATTGTTAATCCCTTCCGGGTTTTTTATTAAAATAAATAATAATGAAATACCAAAATATGAAAAAAGACCCCTTAATAAATTTATACCAATTATGACAGACGGCAGAATAAATGCTGATTTTTACCGTGATTTTGAGTTATGGTTTAGTGACAGACTGAATTTTAGGAATGCTTTAATCAGATTTTATTCAAATATTAATTATTATATATCTGTTCATTATAGAAATGATTCTGCTTATATAGGAGATGATAATTTTGCTTTTATAAAACGCAGAAGTGATAATGCTTTTAAACTGTTTAATAAAGAAGATTATGAACTGTATTCCCGTTATATAAAAAGATTGACACAATATTCTCATAAAAAAAATATTAAAATATATATGTTAGTAAGCCCTTCACAAAACATTATTTATGCAGATAAAATGCATTTATATAAAGTATCGGAGGATAAATTTGATAAACTAATTGATTATATTAAAGAGAAAAATAATTATGATATTTTATACAGTAAAGATATTTTATTAAAAAATAAAGATAAGTTTGTTTTTTACAAAACTGATATGCATTGGACTGATTATGGTGCTTATTTAACATATAAATATTTTATAAATTATATTAAAAAAGATTATAAAGGGCTTGAGATCGCAAAAGAAAATGATTTTAAAATTTCATACAGTAATTATGCAGAATTTATAGAAGAAGGTTCTTATCCCGGGATAAACCTTGAAATGCTGAACTTTTTTAAGGGTGAAAATTTGGGAGTATTAAATGTTAATTTTGAAAAATTATTAGATATCAGCTATAAATATTATGAATTAAACAACCCGAATATAATTATTAAAAGAGATAAAGTAAATAAAACTGATGTTTTTCATAATCCAAACGGATATAAAAAAACAGTTTTAATATGCGGAAGTTCGTTTTCGGAAAATATAAAAGATTTCTTTGCTCAAACATTTCAAGATGTTATTAAGATGAGGTTAAATTATCCTGAAATTGAGGTTAGAAGATCCGATTTATATTTTGATTTGGCCAGAATTGATGAATTCGTAAATAAATATAATCCTGATATTGTAGTTATTCTTTTTGATGTTCCTTGGCTGGAGTTTATCAGTGAATATGAAAAAAGTATTAACGAAGGACGAGTAAATGCTATTTAGTTCAACAAGTTTTTTATTTATATTTTTACCAATTGTATTAATATTAATACTGTTATCTAACAACAGATTTCATAATCATATACTTTTATTTGCAAGCATTGTGTTTTATGCAATCGGAGCGCCCGAATACCTTCCTCTTTTATTTTTAATAGTGTTAATTAACTATATCGGGGCAATTTTAATAGGAGTGGAAAATAGATTTGGTAAGTATAAAAAGTTGTTTTTAATATTAACATTATTTTTAGATTTGGGGATTTTAATTTATTATAAATATTTCAATTTCATAATTAATAATATAAATAATATTTTTCATGCGGATATACATATATCAAATATAGTTTTACCTCTTGGAATATCTTTTTATACTTTTCAAGCAATATCATATTTATTAGATGTCTATAAAGGTGTATCAAAATCGGAAAAGAATTTATATAATTTGGCATTATATATATGTTTGTTTCCACAGTTGGTTGCAGGCCCTATAATAAAATACCATGATATTTCCGAACAAATAAATTCAAGAGAAATAAATTTTGAAAATGTAAACCTTGGAATAAAAAGATTTATTATCGGATTAGCTAAAAAAATGCTTATAGCAAATATTTTAGGTGAAATTGCCGATAAAATATTTATTCAGCCGCCTGAATTATTAAATCCTTTTATTTCCTGGCTGGGAGGAATTGCATTTACATTTCAAATATATTTCGATTTTAGCGGATATTCCGATATGGCTATAGGTTTGGGGTTAATTTTTGGATTTAAGTTTATGGAAAACTTTAACTATCCTTATATATCTCGTTCAATAACGGATTTTTGGAGGAGATGGCATATCTCTTTATCAACCTTTTTTAAAGAATATTTATATATTCCTTTAGGCGGTAACAAAAAAGGGATAAGAAGAACATGTCTGAATTTATTTTTGGTTTTTCTCATAACAGGTATCTGGCATGGGGCTAATTGGACATATATTATTTGGGGATTATATAACGGATTTTTTATTATAATTGAAAAATTAATAAACATAAAAGACATTGAGTTGAAATATAAAAATATATTTTTTAAAACTTTTCAACATATATATTTAATATTTGTTGTAATAATAGGATTTGTTATATTCAGATCTCCTGATATAAATTATGCACATAATTATATATTGGGTTTATTTGGTAAACTCCAAACTTATACTTCGGATGTTATATATATGCCTTCTTATTATATTGATACTCCGCAAATAATAGTATTTGTAACTGCTATATTATGTTCTGTTCCTATATTTAAAGAAATTTTGGAGGTAAAAAGCAAATTCGGAAAAATTACCGTTAATCTATGGTTGTTATTCATATTTATATTGTCAGTTTCTGCATTGGCATCATCAAGTTTTAACCCTTTTATATATTTTAGATTTTAATATATATTATAAAATTGGTTTCATGATGTATTTCGGCAGTCAATTTATTAAAATGGTTGCGGGAGTTGGATTTTACAAAGCGAAACGCAGAACTGATGTGATGCGATTGAGCCTGTATAAGTAACTTCTAAATAAAAAATCCTTCCGAAATGGAAGGAAAATGGTTGCGGGAAGTGGATTTGAACCACTGACCTTCGGGTTATGAGTCTATAAAAGCCCTATTTGCAAGGGTTTTCACTTGTAACCATAATTTATCAGAATTTATCACGAATGATTACACCACATGAGTTTCAGCCTATTTTATATTCTCATTTTTTATCAGAGTTTTTCACTATTTTCCAGAATTTTTGCAACTTTTTTGCAACCCAAATGCGACTTCCTCCTTTATATGTGTCCACTAAACGCCACTTTTGAGGGGCGGGGAGGGGACAAAAACATAAACAGCCACCCTAATTCTGAGCCACAGAAAAATTCCGTAAATTTTCAACTTATCGCGATATGAAAAATTACAACTAATTATACCTGTAAACTAAATAACAAATAATATTGTCTTTATAAATTCTTGACTTTGTATTGCTTTTCAACATACAATGAAGCCTACTTAAATTTTTGTAGGAATGTTAATATGGAAAAATTATATGTTCATGATTTAAAAAAAGACTGGAAAAAAAAACAAAAATTTAATATTGATAATTTTAATAGCTTAGATAGAGAGGGACTTGATTTCAACCAACTCCGAAGAGAACTTTTGCTAAAAAAATTTGATACAGGAGAAAAACTGTATATAGTTTATCCGGGGAAAGAGTCTGTTTCCACAAATAATAAAAATGACTTTTATCCAGTACTCACACTTGAGAATGGTGAACCAATAGAAACAAAAGCTTTTTCAGAAGTATGGGATGATTTATTTACATTTAAAGAACTTGGGTTTGATATGTCTGCATTAGCGACAATATTTATACGAATGGCATATATGTATGATTCTAAAAAAATAAGCAAGAGTTTTTCATACGAAGATTATTTTTATGAAAATGACATAAGAAAAGATAAAAAGGACTCAGGGACATTAGAATTTGAATATTATGAGTACGCTCCTGATTCTGAGTTATTTAAAGAACTTGGTATACTCATCAACAAAAAAATTCAAGGAGCTAATATTATTCCATATTTGGCTTATAATGACCTTATTGCACAAAATGAAGATTGCAAGTATTCGTTGAAACAAGGTAAAGAATGGAAACATAAATCAGGTCGTTTAAACACATGCTTAACACATGTATATGTCATAGCATTAATTGAGCATGAATGTACGTTTGCTGAAATCATGAAAAAATTTCAAAACGGCAGTGGTGTTGCTCCATTTGACCAACAGTACAAATACAGTAAAATTACAAATAATAAAATATGCAAATAATAAAAGTGCTATATAGTATACAGGGATTGATATTATCATGATTTAAGAACATAAAGCCATTTGCTTTTTAAGTTCTATATTATAAAAACTCTGAGAAGATGCGATTGTTAATATTCGTGAGCCCATTCTTTCAATCAAAGGAACGACAAGAGCATTACCCATAACAAAGTATCTAAACTTTTCAGGCATTCCTGTATCTGTCCAACCATCTTTAAAGCCGTTAAGTCTTTCGCATTCGGTTGGAGTTAATAATCTTAAATGTTGTGATAATTTATCAATAATAACGTGCGTACTTCTATTTAAAGAAGATTCACTTGTGAGCATTGTTCTGCTTGGCAAATCCATTCTATCAGGGAAAGACATTGAACCTTCTGTGTAGTAATAGATTTCGCCATTGGGACGCCGTCTTTCTTCGCGCTTAGCACCTTTTAAATATTGCCATTTTTCTGTACTACCATTTAAGAAAAATCTTTTATCAACTGGGCCCTTTTCACATATCTCATTCAATGTTTTTGGAGCTTGCATAATTGGTGTTGTTTCCATTGTGTATGCTTTCCCATTTACACAAACACCTGAATTGCAGAACTTAGCTGCAAACTTATCAGAGAATACATCTAATGTTTTGTACTTATCTTTTGATATTGTGTAAATATCAATATTGTTTATACTTAAGTTTGTCTTATCAACTAAGAATTCTCCGGCAAAGAAGCCATTTTGAGTTATGATATTAAACTTATCTTCATTTGCTAAATGATTATAAAAATCAGTTGATTCATTTACCGCAAAAATGAATGTTCTACGGCGTCTCTGTGCACAACCATATTCAGCGGCATTTATAACACGCCATTCTATTGCATAACCTAAGTCAGATAAACATCTTAGAATAATACCGAAGTCTCTCCCCCTTTGTTTTGCAGGAGATTTTAATAAGCGATCTACGTTTTCAAGTAGTATATATTTAGGCCTTTTAGCTTCGACTATATCTCTTATATCCCACCATAAAGCACCTTTTTTGCCTTGAATACCTTTAGCACCTGTTCTTGCAACAGAGTAATCCTGACATGGAAAACCACCAACAAGTAAGTCATGCTCAGGTATTTGGTCTTTAACTAATGCTATATCTTCATTTATACAATTATGATTTTTACCAAAATTTTTAGCATAGCAATCATATGCGTATTGAGATTTTCTTCCCGGTTCCCATTGATTTGCCCAGATTGTTTCAAATAAATCAGAGCTTCTTTCAAGGCCTACCCTGAAACCTCCTACACCGGCAAATAATTCAACTACTCTTATTTTCTTCCCACGACTTAACATTCTTGTATTACTCCATTATTATGTTACCATAAAATTAATGGGGTGGTAACTATGCAAGAAAAACGTTACAATTCTAAAGCGGAATTATTAAAAAGGTCTAAAGAAGCTATTGACATTCCTTTTGGTCAAATTGACACGACAGGAAGACTTGGAACCGCTAAAAATAAAGGTAACATTGGGCAAATGTTTGAAGAATGTTGGTTTGAAAGAAAAGTCAACAGCCGAGCAGAAGCTGATTTTAATGAATTAGGCGTTGAATTAAAAGTTACCCCGTGCATAAAAAATAAGTCGAATAAATATGTAGCAAAGGAAAGACTTGTTTTAAACATCATTGATTATATGACAGAAGTTAATAATTCTTTTGAAAATAGTAGCTTTTGGCATAAGAACAAAACACTTTTATTGATGTACTATGAATATTTCAAAGATGTACCCGTTACTGATTTTAAAATATTAGAAACTCTTTTATATGAATATCCTGAAAAAGATTTGATTGTTATTAAACAGGATTGGGAAAAGATTGTTAAAAAAATAAGAGAAGGTAAAGCTCATGAATTATCAGAAGGAGATACCCTATATCTTGGAGCTTGCAGAAAAGGAGCTGGAGGAGAAAAAGATTTAAGACCACAACCTTTTAATACTATCAAAGCTAATCAAAGAGCATATTCTCTTAAACAATCTTACATGACATATATTCTGAATAATTATGTCTTGAATCAAGAAAAAGAAGAATCAATAATTGATAACGAAAAACAACTTGAAAAACAAGGTTTTGAAAATTATATTATTGGAAAAATTAAACCATATTTTGGTAAATCTCAGAAGGAATTAATCAGAGAATTCAAATTAAATCCTGCAATGAAAAATGTTAATGAAAGAATTATCGCTTCTATTTTGGGTATAAAAGGAAATATTGCAGCGACAGAAGAATTTAAGAAAGCAAATATAGTTCCTAAAACGATACGAATTGAGTATGGAAACAAGAAAATCAAAGAGAGTATGTCTTTCCCGACTTTTAAATTTACTGAAATTATTAAAGAAGAATGGGAAGATTCATTTATGTATAACCTGTTTTCTTCTACAAAATTTATGTTTATCATATTCAAGTTTGATAAAAATAACGAATTATACTTAGATAATGTGAAATTTTGGAACATGCCGGTAGCCGACATTGAAGAAGTCCATAAAGTATGGGCTGAAACAGTTAATGTAATTAAAGAAGGCGTTAAAATAACAAATAAAAACGGACGTGATTTTAATAATTTGCCGGGACAATCTTTTAACAAAGTAAGTCACGTAAGACCACACGGGCAAAATAAGGCTGATACTTACGAACTCCCCGATGGCAGAGAATTAACAAAACAATGCTTTTGGTTGAATAATAAGTATGTATTGGAACAAGTTTTAGATATTTAATTTTTTGAATATAGCATCAATATCTTCTTGTTCTGTAAAGACTCTTTCAAGTTTGCCATCATCAACGGCTTCCAGCATTATATGTTCTTTTAATTTTAAACGGTCATATATCATTTCATCTAATGAGTAATCAATATCATTAATTTTAAATAATGTTTGCAAATAGTAATATTGAGTGTATTGATTATTCGGTAATCCTAAACGGTGAATTCTATCTTTAGATTGCAATAAATGAACCAAGTTATAGCTATACTCATAATAAATAGCATCATGGCATATTGAATGTAAAGACACCGATTCTGCAAGAGTTTGAGGGTTAGTAATTAATACTTTAATTTCATTATTTAAGAATTTATCTAATATTATTTTCCTATCTTCCATTGATGTTCCACCTGTAATTTCTTCTGAAGGAATACCAATCTCATTAAGCAATGTTCTTAAATTTGAAATTGATTTTCTAAATAAAGTCCAAATAATAACAGGTTTATTTGCATTATATAAATTTTGTACCAATTGAATACATTTTTTCGTTTTTACAGTTGTTTCAATGTTTTGAACAATATCCTTAAGTTCACTTGAGGCATCAGAATAATCTAATTCATCAGGTTCTATTGAAATATCTAAAATATCTCTAAATTCGCTAAAATCCAATTTCTCTAATAATAATTCAGGACAAGATTCTAACTGTAGAAGCCTAATTATTAGTGCAAATTTATTTCTTTGATACTTAGAATATAATATTTCAGCAGCTCTATTTTCATTACTTGTTGCATCTTCTAAGTAGAATATATCTTGATTTGCTGGAGGTACGCATAACTGTTCCTTTGAAGTTCTGCAATAAAATGGCTTAATTCTGTCATTTATCAGATTCCTTTCGGATTCATTTGGATTTTTCAAAAGTTGTTCCTTGAAACCAAAGAAACTATCGTATTCGTTCGGATATAAAATATGCAAATTGTTATAAATATCTAAGTATGAATTAGGAATCGGTGTCCCTGTCATAGTTATTACATAATTTGCATCTCTAGCAATTTCTATTGAATTTGTAGCACGTTCTCCATTAATTCCTTTTGCTTTGTGGACTTCATCATAAACAAGCAATGTTCCATTTTTAACAAGTCCTTTAATTTCCTGTTTATAAGAATTTAAAGATTCATAGTTAAAAAGAAATAAGTTGTATTTTTTATAATCATAATTCAAAATGTAATGCTTTTGTTGAGAAGGAATATTACTTTGAACATCAAAACATTTTAACTCTTGCTTATCCTTAAAACATATATTAAACTCATTTTTCCAAGATTCAAATGCATTTTTAGGGCAGATAACTACAACTTTATCTACATTCCCGCAATCTTGTAAGAATGCAAAAACACCGAGTACAGCAGATGTTTTACCGGAACCAGGAACAGAAAAGTTGCTGCATTTCTTCATTTTACACATATAAAAAGAATCCCATAACTGTTGTTCTCTTAATTGACGAGTCATTGTTTTTGCTAGGATTAATCTGTATTTTTCTAGTTCATTTTTACATAAATCATCTTTTAATTTTATTTGAATACCTAAATCTTTTCTATCATTTAAGTACATCTGTTTACTAGTAATATATTCATCAAGAGAAGCCGTTGTAAACAAAGAAACATTAGGAAGTTTATTTTTAAACAAATTAATAATTTTTTCGAAATCAACATATGTTAAATTTTCTTTGAATGCCACTTTATTACCAACACAACTTTCGACAAACCTTCTAAGATGTATTTTATTGAAGACATTAAACTCTATATTTTGTTCAAGTTTATTTATACCAATTAATCTTTCATTTTCATAGTCTAATATAAAACAATTCTCTTTAAGAAAAGCATTATCCATAAATAATTTACCTTTGTTATATTTTATAATTTCTTTTAAAACAACATCATCTACTTTTAATACAATCGCTTCTGTATCTTTGTTATTCCATAAATTTTCAAATTTTTCTTTATTATTTGCAATTTTCCCATAATCAAATTCTGAACAGAGCCAACTACAAGTAATATCAAAAGATTCACCATTTCTGTGTATAGCTGCATCTGTTAAATTATCAGAGCCACATGAGGTTATTTCATTCCCTTCAGCATCAACATATACTCCGAATTTGTAATGGAAAGTACCCTTTCGCATAAATGCGATTTTTATATCAACAAGACCTTCTGCAATTAAATATGCGAGATTAGAATAAATTCTAATATTATCCTCTGTTTTTTCAATTAGCTCAAGTTTCGAAATCAATCCTTGATTTAATTTAGCTTTTAAGTCATATCCAAGTTTGATTTTCTTAAAATCATCTTCCTCTATATCTTCTGATAAAATAATACGTATTTGTCCTTTATTAAGTGCAACGTATTCAATTCCCTCAGCACAATCACATAAGGCTTTGGCTGAAAAATACGCACTAGCCCTATCATATACAATAGAATCTTTCATAACAGGTATATAAAATTCTTTTAGTATATTGTTTTCTCGTGCATAATATACAGGTTTTAGAGGAATTTGTTTAAACATATTAGTCCTCTAATGATACTCTTATGTTATTAACAATATTTTCTAATCTTGATAAAGATTGTTTAACATCGTCTAATTGGTCATCAGATAATTTTTTGAAGATATTTGTATCTATATGCTCAACAATATCAATACTTTTATTTAAAAGTTCAACCGGTTCATTTATAATTTTTTCTCTATCATTTTTCTCAATTATTTTTGTTCTGCTTTTTTGCATTTTTTCTTTAACATTACTGTTGTTTCGAACCTTGTTGATTAATTCTTTTTTATCTAAATTTTGGTTTTCAGGGGCAAGCAACTCTTTTTGAGTTTCTTCAATACATTCAAAAGTTTCTTCTATAAATGTTTCAGCATGTTTTGAAGATACAAGATTATCAGCTGTTTTCCTTATATATCTTGTCATATCGCCTTCTGGTCGCATTAACAATTCATGAAATAATATTTGCTTTACATTATCTGCTTCTTCTTCGGTTTTACATTTATGTAAAGCTCTTAATATTTCATGTAAAGGACCTTCAATATCGTTTTCACGAGCAATATAGAACTGCAAAGGAGCATTGATATAATCCAAGTAATCAACCATTAAATTTGCTAATTCTATCTTCTTTTCAATTTCAGAAGTTTTTTCGTTTGTTGCATCAGCATACTCTTTTACTGTTAAAAGTTTTTTATCGATTAAATCGTTATAAATACCAACTAATCTATCAATAGGGTTATAATCTACTTTTGTATCTTCTCCTAGCTGAATAGATAACTCGAGCATTTTTATTTGTTTTTCATTATGCTTTAAATCATAGTTTAATATTATGGCTTCAAAATATCCGTTAGCCATTGCATTGTGTTCTTTAAGTCTTCTTAAACAAGTATAGCGCCTATTACCATCAATTATTCTGCCGTCATTTAACACTACTCCTGGTTCTTGTTGTCCTATTAAATCAATATTGGATTGGGTTCTATCAATTGCCCCTTGATTACTATCAACTATAAATTCTTGAATTATGTTGTTGTAATTTTCTCTATCGTTGGTATTAAATTCCTCATTATTATGTTCTGCTTTATATTTACTAATCCATGTTGCAATTCTATCGTTTTTATCGTTGTAATACAATGCATTTAAGTCAATTTTATATACATCATAAACTATTGGCTGTCCTTCAATTGTTAATTTTTTACGCTGATCTGTTTTGATAACATAATTCTTTTCAACACCTTCTTTTAGTAAGTCGTTAATAATCATTTAATACCTCCGATATTATATTTCATTATAAAATTCATCATAATCTATGTATACTTTTTCTGTAATTTGATTGTAATACAAACTACATTCTTTGGTGATTGCTACTATTTTGTATCGATTTATATCAAGACCATATTGTGTTTTTATATAATCACATAAATCATAAATATCAATTTTTCTAAGTTTTCCCATTATGTATATTAGAAAATCACTTAGTTCAAACTGTTCTTCTCCCTTTTTCATCAAATATGTATTTTGAATTTTTCTATATTGAATTGAGGGGTTGTTTATAAGAATTGAAGAATAAAAATATTCATCAAATCCTAATTTATCTAATTTATCATATTTTAAACCGTCATTCTTAAGTGAAATAACTGTAAAATATTTATCTTCAATATAATTAATAACTTTATTTTGATATTCGTATAAATCATTTTTATTAAGTCCAACAGATTCTAATTTTTTAAAATTAATATAATTACCATTGTCGAATTCTATAATATCCATATTATTTCTAAGTTTTGAGAATACTTGATAAAAAGCAGCTAAGCTCCTAAATTTGTTTTGAATATTCAAATTAAAGGTATTACCGCTTAATATAATATGTTCAACACAATCAGCTAAAGAATTAAATTTATCAGAATATATACAACTACTTGCCATTGTATAATTTAGTAATTTTATATTTTGTGCATTTAAATTTTTTAAATTACCATCCTTAAACAAGGATATATAAATATTTTCTAAATCTTCTTTCCAATAAAAGTTCTCAGTTAATTTATTTTTCAAAATCTCTAAATGTTCATTATTTAAATTTTCAGTGTGAATAACATAATATCCGTTAATTAAATATTTGTTTATTGATTTTGCATAGTTTGCTATAAAGTTTTTTGTATCTATACCATATTTATCTTCATATGCCAAAGCAAAATCACGACTTTTAATAGGGGATAATTGATATAATAAATCTTCCATTTGCTTATCTCGATTTGGTGTGCCGAAGTTTATAATTGGCATACGAGAAAAATCTATGTAATTATTGTGCAAATGTTTCTTTAAAAGATTATGCAATTCATATTCATTTTCTATTTCATATTCTTGCATTAATTCCAGATTTTCTAAATATAATTTACGGCTTGAAATTTCAATATCCTTATAACTTGATAAATCTAGTTTTTTTACTAAATCTTTAGCTAATTCTACATCATAATATCTGAGAAACTTTCCTGGAGATAATAATAGGCAATCCATTACAGATAATTTATTGTATAGAGTATTATCAAAATAAAGTAAGTCATCTCTATCGTTCAATCCATTGCTTATCAGAAAATCCATATATAAATTCTGAAAATCGTTGAATTTTATGCCTTTTCTGCAATGAGTTCTTAAAAAGTAAATTAAAATATCATTTTTTGTATTCTTGATTCTATGGTTATTAATTTTGATAAAATCTTTATAAACAAATTTTTCTATTTTAACTTTTAAATCAGTTGCTACCGAATCATCATCTAATAAATCTTCTAGAACAATTCCTTCTTTAATGATTAATCCAATAGAAAAATCAATATAAAAAGGTATATTTTCATATGTTTTACATATAACATCTATTAGAGATTTATATTTTAAAAGTTTGTCGAATTCTTTAATTATTAAATATTTTCGCTTATCTGAAAATAATTGAGATAAAGCTTCATAGTATTTCTGGAATAGGTCTTGAAAACCTTTGTTGAAATTTTTCAATGCTTTATCTTCTATTTGTCTAATTCTTTCTCTTGTAACTCCAAATTCTTGACCGATTTCATCTAGGGTGTATTTTTTATTTTCAACAAATAGATTTTTCTTTTCAGGAGTTTGTTTATATTCAATATTGTCATCAGAAAACATAGAATCTATAGTCGATAAAATCTCATCAGGAATATTTTTAAATTTGGCTTTAAATTCGTTATACAAACCATTACGAGCCGATAAAACATCTTGCTCTTTTATTGATAATCCACAAAATGCTTGGTTTATACATTCTATAATTTTATCTGCATAATTAATTTCTAATAATTCATCCGTAGTTAATTTATTCAAATCTTCTATTTGAAATGCTGATAAATTAATAGGACAGTCACTAATTCCATATTTGTTTAGTATATTTGTTATTTTATCTATGTATTCAAATACTTTTGGGTTCTCCATGAGCTGTTCATCGTTGATAAGGATGTCAGGAAATTTGTTAGCTAATAAACCAACATTTCTAATACGATATTTATCCAAAATTTGCATTATTTCAGCATCAAAAATTTTATCCAAATTTTTAAAATAAATATCCGGAAGTGTAATAACAGAGGGAATATATTTTATATCCGATTTAATATTATATTTAGTCAATGTTGCATATATTTCAGCTTTTTTAAACTCATTAATATGATTTTCTTTGTAAAATTCTGAATTAACAGATAATATGTCATTTATAGATTTTAAACCTATACTCGTTAATTTATTTTTAAGTTTTTGTTCAATATCAAGTTTATCAACGCTAACTTCAAGAACTCTATAATCAATCGGAATACCCTTATTTGATTCATTAATTGTATAATTAACTGTTTTATTTTGTTTTATCAGTTCTTTGTCTTTCTTATAATCAAATGCTGCTCTAATAATATTCCAATACTTAGGCAATTCTTCAGACTTATACCCATTATTTATTGCAATACAGTCAAATACTTTTACAAGCAACCTGTCATTTTCAAAAGCATAATTATAATTGTTCCAAATTGCATCAATAATTCTTGCCGTAGAAATTTTCTTACCACTTGAATTAGCAATTTTTATATTATATTTTTTTAAATCTAGTAATTTTATTGACAGTGATATTTGATTTGTCTTTTCTTTAGCAGATAAATTATTTTCTTTTTTATACCTAAATATTTCCCTACCAATACTCCAATATGGAGGCAAGGTTTGTTCGGTATAACCATTATTAAGTGCAATTGCATCAAACAAATAGCAAAATTCTCTATCATTATCCATTAAGTCGGAATTAGTCGTGGCAATGAAATTTATTATCTCTTTAATACTCGGTTTATTATCAAAGATTTTGGTCGAAATCAAATTTTCTATACTTAAATTCTGATAAACCATTCACACTCCTAGTTTGTTTCATTCTATCATAAAATTAATACTTTATCTCTTTGTAACAACGATTAGTGGTTAATACTAACTTTTGCAAATGTTTTATGTTGCTTGCTTATATGTAAATTCTTTCTCGATAAAATTGTTTTTATGCAATTTTAAAGGAGGAAAAATGGTAGAAGTTAAGAATGAAGAACAGGAAGAAAAACTAAGGGAAGTGGGACACCTTTTATTAAAGGTCAAGTGTTTAGCAAGATTAGGGGCATTAGCTTCGGATTCATGTATATGTGATGATGAATTACAAATGCAGGATAACTTAGAATATTATTTTGCATTAAAGCAAGTTGCAAATCTTATCGCTAAAATTGAGCATTCGCTTTTTGATTAAAATAAAAGTAAGATACCGTAAATATATTCCCATAAATCAGCTAGTTACGCATATATAAATATAAGTAATATCGATTTTAATTTAATTATATTGCGTTTTAGCGCACCAAAAATCTGCCAATTATTGTTATATCTGCTTTACAAATTTTATAGATGGGGTTGAAAGTCATGTGCACATAGTAAATAATAAATGTAGAAAGGACACTAATTACAAATAAGCAGGTAAAGGATATGAATAGACCAAAAAATAGATTACAGATTGAACTAGAAAAAATTGAAAACGAAAAAATGCTTAATGCTCAGCGTCATCAAATTGAACAACAAAGAATTAATAATAACCTGGAACTTGAAACAGCAAAAATATATCATCAAGCAGCTTGCGGTATTATTCAAAATAAAATGCCAAGCCAGTATGTTACACCACTAAACCGAACATACATACAGCAACCTCAAGTTTATCAAACTCAATATAATAATTCTTTTCAAAGCGGATTAACAAATCCGATACAATACAATGAGCAAGATTATAATCAATCTAGTGACTACAATAGCCAAGATAAATCTTTCAAAACACAAAACAGCCAAGCGGATGAATATGTAAAAATAATTTATGAACATACTAAAAATACTATTGAACAAATGAGTGCGAAAGTATTTCTCACCCCAGAGGAGCAACATTATTACTCAGAGCTGAAGGATGCAATTTATTTTATCGAAGCCGGACAAACATTGCAAAATCCGAATAAATCTTTTATAAGTAAATTAGATGCTGCACAAAAAGCAGACAGTATTTTGAGAAAATATTTTCCACAAATAATAGCCGAGCTTAATAAACTTCTATTGTTATAATGCTTCCAATTGTAGTTTCCAAATTTATAACAATTTGTATTTTTTTTGTTAATATAAACTATTATTTTTATCTAAAAAACTTTTAAGATAAAATTTAGGAACAAAATGACCATCTTTGGTATCCTGTTTATTTTTCAAACAATTATAACTCATTCCTGTATTGTTTAAATAGAATAATTTGTACATTCTTCTTCTGATAATAAAATTCTGAATTAATAGTTTTAACTTCGGAATATGTTAAGACATAAAAACTAAGTTTTAACTAAATTAGATTCCTTTTGTGGTCTTAAAATTCCTCGTTTTTCGTCGTGTTGGTATATAAATCGGACTTTTTCCATAACTTCTTCTTCTCCGATTATTTCATTAATATTATGCATTAATTTTTCTTGATTAGATTCATCAAAATAGTAAATATAAATTATTGAATCATTATTAGCGCGAAGAATATGCTTTAAAATGTTATGATCTGAACTATCAAGAGAATGACCTATTATGTGAAAAATTGGTGTTGATTTAGTTTTTTTGATTTTCCTTAACAAATCTTGGTATGGTTCTATTGTTCCATATTTATGTCTTTGGTTATGTTTTTGAAAGACATTAAAATCTGCAGAAATTAAACCATTAAAGTGGTCAATTGTACGAGTACCTAATACAAGATTACATTCATTATTAGTGCTAACTTCACCATGAACATAAACAGGTTTAATATTCATATCACAATAAGTATTAAATTTCTGGTCGTATAATCTTTTGCACGTATCAGTATAGTTAAAACTTAATACATGTACATCTTTATCACCTTTATTTACTCCAATTGCTTTTAGTGATAATTGATATTTATGTACATTATCTAACTTTGACAACACTTCACTTATTAAATATTCTTGAAATATTTTTGTAAATTCTCTTAACTGTTCATATAAATAATCAATGAAACCTCGTGATGAAGCAAAGTAGATTTGATAATTTATATTATTATGCTCATCACAACGAGTATACCCTGTTTCAAGAAAACCTTTAGCAAAAGGTTCGCTTAGATAATGATTGATATTATAAAAATTAAAAGAATCATCTTTAAAATTTATGGTAAATATTTGATGACAGTCTTTGTTTTTAATAATAGGAAGATTTGTTGTATGTATTAAAATATTATAAATTTCTTGTTCTAAATCAATCCAGTTTTCACCCTTACAATTATGAATATTTATAAAATGCCTAATCCACATATTTGTAAAAAATACATTTGTTGGCATATAAGTAAGACAACGATTGTAATATTGATTTCTACAATAATCTAAGAAATCATTATATTTGGTTTTTAAACCGTGTGCTAAATCAAATCCATTTCCTATAATTAAAATATTCATAGTACACCACCATAGCTACTACTTAAAACTTAAATAATTCTAAAGCTTCATTAGATAATTTTTTTGTTCTTTGTTTAATCAAATCAATAGTCCACTTATCTTGAATTACAACATCTTCATTTAAATATAAACCATTTTTATAACCAACATATTTCCCATCTTTTTGTCGATTCTTCTTATCTCCAAATGATTTATTGCTCAACGATGAATTGTAACCCGACACAGTTAAATTGCCTACAGTGTGAACATATAAGTCTCTATATTCATTTGCTTTATTTATGTCGCCGTCGGCAATCATATCTACCCATGTTTTTG
This sequence comes from Candidatus Gastranaerophilales bacterium, assembly GCA_947589705.1. Taxonomy (GTDB): domain Bacteria; phylum Cyanobacteriota; class Vampirovibrionia; order Gastranaerophilales; family Gastranaerophilaceae; genus Avigastranaerophilus. The sequence goes on along the minus strand of CANQCO010000013.1, from coordinate 12,319 downwards.
GAATATTTTCACCTTCTGGGAATATATGTTCAATAGTCCATACATAATTATTATGTTCATCTCTTTGCCACAAATCAGTATAAATTTCTTTTGTTTGATGTTTTGTTTCTAATGAACATAATATATATCTTGCAGCGTCTTTATTAATGTCATATATTGAATCTTGTAATTTATTTAAAAAGTCTTCATCAGATGCGGAAACTTCTATCAATTTATTTCGTATGACATCATAAATTCTTAGATTTTTTTGATTTTTTATATTATCTATAATGTTCATAAATAATGTTGTTAAACTACGAGTATTTGGTATATCGGTAAGGTTTCTTCTAACGAAGAACAAAGTTAATAAATCTATAATCTTTTTAATTTCTTCTTCAAAGGATATTTCCCAAGATAAATTTTCTTTTTCTAAAAATAAATATAATAATAGCAAATATGATGGCGCCCCTTGAATTCTTGATAAGTCAAGCAAATTATTTGCATAAGAGGGCTTCTCATCAGTATTATTAATCAATTCAGCATAAACTTTTGATGCTTGCATCATATCTTCAATAAATTTCTCGTAATCTCTTTCAATTAATTTTTGATAAATATTCATCAATGTTGTTTTGGTTGCTAAGTATGCAAGAGGAAACATTTTTGACTGATTATCATTCATAAACGGTTTATTTAGTTCCTCTCTGAAGGCATTGTAATATTGCCTAAAAAATCTTTCTTGAATTGAATATTCGTCACTTATGTTATTTTTTATTTCAATCCAATTATTGTAACAATCTTCAGATTTGTTATCCTTGTCAGAAATTGATATCAGCAAATTTTGCATTAAATCTATAGCAGTTAATGGGACACCCCTATTATTAAGTGATTCAAATAGCATGTATGCATCTTGATGTGAATCGACCTGTATAAAAACAATAATTGCATTCTTAAATCTGTTAACCAAATTAAATAAAGTTGTAACTGTATTATTTGATTTTAAATTATTATCTTCAAATTCATCATTATTCAAAAAATTGGTTATTAGTTTATCAAAAAATCTAAATGCTTTATAAATTTTTCTATTCCCGGCATTTGGTTTCTTTTTTATGTTGGAATCAATTATATTACATTCAAATAAAAGTGAATTATAATCATTTCTATTATAATCTTGTATTTGTAATTCTAACCTTGGGATATATTTACTATCCTCATTTTTAATCGCTAATGCTTTTTTAATATTGATTAAATCATTGAGTTCATCTTCATTCAAGTCTTGTTTAAATTCTGCAATTTTAGAGTAAAGGGCAGCAAACGCAATAGACAAAGTTGTTAATCTTTGTTGACCATCTATAACTTCAGCAACTCTATTACCTAATAAATTATTATTTGTACTTACTGTTATTGAGGATCCAAGGAAATAACCATCGTTATTTTCAATAATATCGTTAAAGAGTAAATTCCATTCATTTTGCCCCCATGTATATTTCCTTTGATACTTTGGGATTTGGTACATTGTTTTATCATCAATTGAAAATATTTGTGATATTTTTAAATCTTTTACATAATTAATCATTGCAATTACTCCTGATATTTTCTCCAATATAGCATAAACAAGTTAGCGTTTCTTAGTGTTATTTTATTTATATAAGCAGTTTAAACTAAGAATATGCCAAATCCGGACATAGGAATATGAGGACACCATGAACCAAAGAATCAGCTAGTTATACGCTTATAAATATAAGCGTATATTGTTTTATATTTGTTATTTATTCGTTTACTTTGTCTAAAATATACCAATTTATTCATTTTAAATAATTATGTACGGTTATTTTTCAATAAGTGTGCCAAAACCTCTCTTTCTTTTAGTTTCGGCGCCCTTTTTTAAAAGTAGGAATTTCTGTTAAAACTAAGTGCAAAGACCGAATATTATATTGTTTCAAAATATTTATAATCAAAATTTTTCTGGGTGTGAAACTTTAATCTTGGATCAATTTTGCTTGAAATCCTTTTGTACATTAGATCATGCGTGCACGGTTGGCTAGATCTCGTTACCATAGAAATGGTGGCAAACACCAGAAAGGAAAATTTTATGAGATACAAAATCGGTATTTTAGAATGTAGCAGAACAGAACATGAGATTGATGTCTTTGGCATGGAGTATGTAATTAAGAAAGCTTTGTACTTGCGGTGGACAGAGAATGTTAGAGTGTGCATTTACAAAGGAATAGAAGTCCCTTTAACGCTTACTCCATATGAAGTTCTTTGGAAACTCGCAGAAAATGTATACAAAGCTCATATTGTATGCCCTATCGATAAAGAAAGCGGAACTGCAACTGAGTATGAAAGGCATATTATTTATGAAATTCGTAAAGCTTTCAGAAAAGCTGGTATCAAAGAAGACATTATCATAAAAGAGGAATTTGGGTATAGAATAAATCTTTCAGTTATCCCTGCAGATTATGTTATAACCTCGTGGAAATAAAATCACGAGTTCAAGCACAGATTCCTCACATTGAAATTTGTATAAAGAGATGTTCGTAAAATTTTACGAGTTAGTAGCGATGCCAAAAGAAAGGAGAAAATTATGGCTAAGTTTAGAAATGTGTTAACTACAGAAAATTTGGTAGATTTTTTAGACCAACAACCTAGGGTAGACATTTACAACAATCTTGTGTATTTCAGTTGCCCGTATTGCAGACAAGAAGCACTAGAAGAATTAGAAAAAGTAATTTGCAAAAAGGGTTTAGAAAATGTCAAGGACTTAAACCTAGAGTATGGAACATTAATTTTTAACCCGGAAATTCATGAAATTGCGTGTTGTTCAAGACCTACTAGCAATTATAACGATACACACGCAATAGAACTTGAAGCAGAGATGGTAAAACAGTACTCGGATTACAAGGATTTTGGTGAATATTTAGAAGCAAGATTGGAAGATGAATTAGAAAAATCAGAAGGAGATAATAATGAATTACTATAGTAACGGAGAATTTACAATCGATGAGGTTGAGAGGGCCAATGGGTACCCTCTCAAAAAGACAGGTACAAATCAATATCAAGGGCCCTGCGGATATTGTAGAGCAGAAGGCGGAGACACAAAAGGTGATAATCTACATTTCAATCCTACAAAGGGATTCTTCTGTGGGGCTTGTGTTGATAATGAGCACGGAAAACGATTAGCACAGGAAATTGTTGATTCCCAAAAAGTCAAAAAAGAAATATACCAAAAAGTAAATAATGCTAAGTATGATAAAAATAATTTCAAAAACTACAATGCTGATTTACTTAAAAATAAAGATAGATTAAAACTTGTAAAAGAAAATATCGGTATAACTGATGAAACTATAAAAGAGTGTTCTATTGGATATGATAAAGAAAATGACGTTTATATGTTACCAATGACTGCGCTTGACGGCACTATTACAGGTTACGAAATCCGTGTTCCTGAGAATAATAAGGGAAAATTTAAATTTTTAACTAAAACAAAAGGGTATGCGGATAATCCTGAAAAGTGTTTATCAAAAATAAATAATCCTGAAAATCCGAAAAATGCTTTAATCTGTGCTGGGTATAAGGATGGCTATGCTGCTTATGATTATTTAAAAAAGTTTAACTTACAAGATTCCTACCAGATATTGACGAATTCTAATGGAGAAGGTAATACTGCAAAAGTACTTAAACCTCATATTGAATATCTGAGTAAATTCGAAAAAATAATAATATGCATGGATAATGATATTCCTGGGAAAAAGGCTGCACAAAAAATAGAACAGGAAATTCCGTTAGTATTTCATACCCTCAATCTAGGTAAACTAAATGGAATTCGTTGTTATATCAATGATTTTACAGATTTACATAAATATATTCAAGAACACGGAATCTCTGAAAATATTGTGGAAGATAGTATTAAACTCTCGCCAAATTCTATTTTAAAATTATATCTTAGAAGAACAAACATTAAGCTTGATATGCCAATTACAGTTGATGTAAAACCAGAACATAAGGCAATAATGGAGTTCTTTGAAAGGGGAATATATCCTTATAAAGGTTGTTATTACTATGTAAAATATGACCCAAATTCAGATGCAGGTCCTGGTAAATTAACATTTGTGAAGAAATCAAACTTTACTTTAAATGTAACAAAAACGGTTGTACTGAATACTTATAGTTTTGAAAATCATCAGGAATATCAATTGGAAATTGTTACAAATATTGGAAACAAAACAACAAAGCCGATAATTTTATCTCAAAAAGAATTATTGGATTTAAAAAATCTGCACGATGTATTAAAAGAAGGCGGGATTCATCTGCATTGCTTAAAAGATACTGAACTTAAAAATATTCTGCTTGATGAATTAAGCAATATACCGGAAGAACTGAATATTTTCAAAAATCCTTCTTTAATATTTCATAATGACAATCCTTTTTGGATATATAAAAATGCAGCGGTTGATTTAAAAAACGGAAATATATTAACCCCAATGGCAAATTCAAAAGGCATAATTCAACTTGATTACAATAACTCATTTACGTTAAAAACCGATAGGGATATGTATGCTCCCGAACTTTATATTCCTGAAATATCTTATTCAGAATTTGTTGAACAAAACAAGAATGATGAGCTTATAAAAGAGTTTTCTGCAACATCAACCTCAATAGAAGAACTTGTTGCAAAGTGTGTATTTGTTAACACAATTCGCACATACGGTAATAAGGTTGAGCCGCTTTTAACTTTGGGTACTGCTATTATGAGTCCATTCGTAGATATTATTTTTAGTAAAACAATGGGATTCCCCGTAAACTTCATGTACGGTGAAGCAGCAAGTGGTAAAAGCAATTTGTTAATTACTATAGCTTATTTATTTGGATTCAATACAAGGTTTTTAAGTAGCGGAAATGACACCGCAATGAATCTATTGCACAATATGGAATACTACAAAAATATTCCTATTTTATATGCCGAAGTAGAAGGATACATGCGCAAAAACTTTGAGCCTACTACAAAAGCCGTGTATGACAGAAATTCTAGAAAAAGAATGACAGGTTATGGCAAAGAACAGGATGTTCGTGCAGTTAATGCAACGTTGAATTTTGCAAGCAATGATAGGGCTCATCACAATCCGCAAACTGCAACAAGGCTAATGTATACCGAATTTTATAAAAAGGATTTCAGCCCTGAAGAAGCAAGTAAAATTAATCAAATCAGAGAAAAGTACCTTTCTTGTCTTCTGCCTAAAATACTGAAATGGTATCCAGATAAAGACACTATTCTGAAAATGTTAGATAATAACACAAAAATTGTACTAAAAAACAACTCGAATCTTGACTTAAGATGTGTTAATAACATTGCTATTGCTATGTGCGGAATGGATATTTTGTATCAGGTATCAAATTTCAGTAAAGACTTTAAAGGTGGAAAAGAAATACAAACACTAAACCAAAGTCTTGAAAGTTACATAAAGTCATATCAAGACATTACACATACAGAAGATTGTTTTGAAAAATTTATGGCAATATTTTTGATACTTGCTAGAAGCAATAAGATTCAGTACGGCAGCGAATATATTTTTAATCCAAAAAAGAATGAGATTTCAATATATGTTGATGGTGTACATCCGCTATTTAGCAAAGAATTCAAACAATCAGAAGAAACCGGAGTTCCGATACCGAGTGCAAAAGACATCAGAACACAAGCTACAAAAGAACCCGACATTGAATACAACAATAAATACTTTAGAAAAGGCCATTCTCCAAGAGCACTAATTATTAAAGTACCGGAAGACAATGCAAAACTGCTTTATGTCCTTAATGAATTGCAAAAGTATCAGGAAGAACTGAGTGAGCAAGAACATCAAAGGGATAAAAAAACTCAAACGCAATATTCGCAAGATAGAGCGGGAGAAGTAATTTAAGCGTAATTTTATCGTAATTAACCAAACGCTTATATAACAATACTTTCAGACTAAAAACTACGAAATTACGATATTACAAAATTTTTAATAAAATTTTTCGTAATTTCGTAATAAAAAATTAAAAACACTTAAAACGCAGTTATAACAATATTTTTATAATTACGTTAATAATTACTACAAATTACGAAAGAAGGTAAAAATGTTATTAACAGTAAAAGAGACAGCAGAAGTGCTGAAAATATCGGAATCAACACTATATAGGTGGGTACATCAAAAAAGAATAAACTATATCAAACTTGGAGGACTTAAGTTTGACGAGGATTACATTCAAGAATATATAAAACAACATACGGTGAACTCTGAATAAAAATGACCTAAGTTTCTAGCCGTTCCGTAAAATTCACATTTGCAAAAGTATGCAAACAGGCTCGCAAGAGCTAAGTAACACGTTAAAATTATAATAAGGAGCAAAAAACAATGATAAAAGCAGTTAGACAAAACAAGAAAACAAACAAGTGGGAATACGATTATAAAGACCTTAAAGGCAAAAGAAAGATTAAAAAAGGCTTTAACACCAGAGATGAAGCTGAAAGAGCATTAGTAAAGCATTATGAAGAATTAAATAAAGGTATAAACCCCATAAACAAAAAGACAAACGTCAAAGAGGCAGGCGAATTATATCTCAGGCTTCACGCAAGCACAAACTGCAAACCTTCAACATATAAAACTTATGAGGGTTACTTAAATAACATCATTGTCCCATTCTTTGGGGATTTGAATATCAATGAAATCAGCCCGATACTTATCAAAGAATTTATGAAACAAATGCAGGACGTAGGTAGAGCAAATGCCACGGTAAACAAGTACATTAAATTCATAAGTGCAATTTACAATTTTATGATTGATAGCGATATTACAGTAAGAAATCCTCTTGTGCGCATTAAATCTCTAAAAGAAGTTAAGAACAAAAAGATTCGTGCATTATGTACAGAAGAAGTACAAGCGTTATTATCAAAGACAAAACAAGTTTATCCCGACTTCTTCCCCCTTTTGTTTACTGCGTTATTTACCGGCATGAGACAGGGTGAACTTTTTGCACTCACTTGGGATTCGATAAATTGGATTACCAAAAAGATTACTATTGATAAAAACTACACTCACGGTACACTCGGGACGCCGAAAACAGGTAAAATAAGGGTAATAGATATGTCTGATGAATTGGCAAAAGTTTTAAGAGAATGGCGTATGGCTTGCCCTAAAGGTGAGAACAATCTTGTTTTTCCAAACAATGAGGGTAATTATCAAAGTGCAGAAAATATGATGAAACGCAGATTTCTTCCTGCATTAAACAGGGCCGGTATTGATAGAATAAGATTCCACGACCTAAGGCATACATACGCAAGCCTTCTTCTTGCAAACGGCGCCCCGATGAAGTATGTTCAACACCAGCTTGGACATTCGTCAATAACTATGACAATGGATTTATACACCCACTTATTGCCGGAAGTTAATGACAAATGTGTAAACTTGTTGAACAGCATAGTAAACCAAACCATTGAACCGCAAGAAAATGCCAGAAGATTTGGAACATAGATTTAGCAATCTCTTAATATTTGAGATATGTAATGTTCTTTGTATTTAACACGCTTTTCTTTTTCTATTTGTAAACATTCAAAAATGTAATCTATAATTATTAGCTCTAATACCCTATATATTTCTATACATTTGGACATATCCGCTTCAGTGTTTTTATCATTAAAATGAACTGTTAATGCACGTAATTCTGATATTTTTAAACCTATAAGTCCCCATGATTTCTTCTTTTGTTCATTTTTTACTTTAACAAATTTTAGTTCTTTTCTGAATAAATTTAATAATTTATTTTTATCATCTTTTTTTAATTCAGAAACAAAATTGGATAAGACTAGTTCATATTTAATTTTGCCGTATTTTTTACTATTGCCTATTGCATCAATACAGGTTAAATAATTTGTTAGACTAAATTCCGTAATAACTTTATCTGCATGATTTTGCAGTAATATAAAGAAATATTTATTTAATTTATTTTTGTTATTAAATAAATGCTTAAATATAGTGGCCCATTCATTTTGTGTAAATGTATTTAATTTAAAAGGTGCTGATTGATGATGGTAAAAAGAGCGTCTTTCACTTATATGAATATGTTTCAGCATAAAGAAAGAAGAATCGTATTTTTCTTCACCATTGTTTGATACTATTCTTATTTTATCAATATTTGTACTAAAATCATATGTTAAACAGGTTAATAAAGATTTAATATCATAAATTATTGGGTACAAACCTTCAATATTTCGTACAGTATTAATATTAATAAGCCAATCATGTTTGTCAGGTATTTTAATTCCTATTTTATCTTTATATGGAACCAATGTTTGTTCTAATTGCTTTTCTATAAGACTTTTTTCTTCATTGCTTAACTTTGAAGAACAAAATATTGAATCAAATATTCCCTTTTCTGGTAAATAATGACTTGATATATTCTGATTAAAGGTGATTCTTAAACCAGGTTTAACTCTAAAAGATAGCATTTTGTTTATGTATGGCGCATGTGATTTAAATCCTTGAGGATAACAAAATTCATTCCAATTACTATAAAATAAACTGATACTCTTGATAGAATCTTTTGAAAAATCAAAAGTACGATGTCTTGAAAATAATGCAACATCAAAAAATACTTGATACTGATAACCATAGCTACCTAAAGAATTTATAAATAACTGACAGTCTTTTAAACTTATAAAATATGTCTCATATTGTTCATCATAAATTTTGCCGTATATGAATGGAATCGCTGTTTCTTTCTCTTTGTCTAAGGGGAAATCAGAGAATAATTTTAACTCAAAATTACTATTCTTTTGGTAAATTAATTGCCCCATTACTTCTTTATCGTCAGGTAAATAAAAAATTCCAATATATGTTTTGTTTTTCAAAAAATCAATTTCGGGGTTGTTCATTCATACTCCTAAAATAAAAATGCAACTTTTTTGCGACTTTTGCTCATTTTAGCATAAAAAAAGACTTTCAGAAATCTCTAAAAGCCTTTATTTTAAATGGTTGCGGGAAGTGGATTTGAACCACTGACCTTCGGGTTATGAGCCCGACGAGCTACCAGGCTGCTCCATCCCGCGATATTATTCAATTTTTTTGAGTATACTCCCGCAACCTGTACCAGGCTTACCTCTCGAAAAATGATACTCAATCATTTTTCTCGGCAGAGTATCCCGCGATATTAAATTTTCTTGATAAAGCAAACTCGCTTCACACTTAAATTATTAAATGCTGAAATTAAAAAATCAACCCTATATTTTGTTTACTAATCAAAATTAAAAAATTCTTTTTCTGCTACTTCAAGAGTATCACTTAATCTAAACAACAAGTTTATACTTATACCCCTTTTAGCGGTTTCTATTTTTGCAAGGTGCTCTCTTGTTATATCAAGAAGTTCTGCCAGTTGATTTTGTGTTAACTTCTTTTGTTTTCTGTATTTTGCTATATTTCTTCCGAAATTTTGTAATTTTTTATTTTCATTTTCCATAGTATTATTTTTAAATACTAATAAATGTTTGTATGTAGTCGTATAGATTACAAAAGTATATTTACTAAATAAAAAAAACGATATACTATATAGGAATGAATAAAAAATTAAAAAAGATTATCTGGTATACATTTGTTTTAATATTACTCTTAATTGCCATAATTGGTGATGTTCAGATGGCAGGAGCGGTAATATTATAAAAAAATAGGACATTAAATTAATATCCTATTTCTTTATAATTATATTTTTATTATTCATTTTCTAATGTTTCGATTGGTGTTTCTTCTTCAATTGTTGAATCGGATTCTTCAGAAGATTCTTCTTCAATAATTTCTTCTTCTATTATTTCATCTTCTACAGTTTCTTCAGATTCTGATTCTTCATCTGATTTATTTTCTTCATTATCATCAGATTTATCTTCATCTTCATCATCTTCCGAGTCATCAACTTTTTCTTCTTCTTCCTGTAATTTTTTTCTTATTTCGTTAAGTTCTTCTTCTGTTTTTGCTCTTACTACAGGAATGTTTAACATAAGAGCAACCGCATCGCCTTCATTTTTAAGTCCGATTTCAAGCTGTTCTTTGTCAATAACTACATATTTTGAAAAGACATCAATCAGTTCTTCTCTCATTTTATTCATAATAAGCGGGTCAAGTTTAGTTCTGTCGTGCATTAAAATGACTTGAAGTCTGTTCGTTGCTGTTTCGCTTGTATTTTCTGATTTTTCAAGCTGAAATAATTCTCTTATTTTATTATATATATCTGCAAAAAGTGTTTTCATTTATTGCTCCTTTCCGTGTTTTCCTAAGCCTGAAAGGAATTTTTTTAATTTCCCGACTAAGTCTTTAGGCTCATCAATATCTAAGAAAGGAACTTCTTCCCCGTTAATTCTTCTTGCTACATTTATATATGCCTTACCTGCAAGTGATTTTTCATTATTAACAATAGGTTCACCCCTGTTTGTTGAAGTTATAATACCTGTATCTTCAGGGATAACTCCGATTTTTTGACAAGATAAAATATTTTCTACATCTTCTACACTCATCATATCATTTGATTTAATCATATTTGGTCTTACTCTGTTTATTAACAGTTTATAGCTTTCAATGCCTTCTGCTGCTTCTAACAGACCGATAATTCTATCTGCATCACGAACGGCAGACATTTCGGGAGTTGTTACAACGATAGCTTCTGAAGCTCCTGCTATTGCTGTTTGAAACCCTTGCTCTATTCCTGCGGGGCAATCTACCAATATAAAATCATAATCTTTCTTTAGTTTATCCGTTATTTTCTTTAACTGCTCTGCACTTACAGAAGATTTATCTCTTGTCTGTGCAGCTGCAAGCAAGCATAAATTAGGATTTTTCTTATCTTTTACAAGTGCTTGTTTTAATTTGCATCTTTCTTCCACTACATCTACAAGTGTGTATACAATTCTATTTTCTAATCCTAAAAGTAAATCAAGATTTCTTAATCCTATATCCGTATCAACGAGAACAACACTATGTCCGTTTTTAGCAAGTGCTGTTCCGATATTGGCGCTGGTTGTGGTTTTTCCTACCCCGCCTTTTCCGGATGTGATTACTATTACTCTCCCTGCCATCTAATCCGCTCCTTAATCGTTTATTTTAAATACTACTATTTCACCGTTTATTATTCTCGCTTCTTCCGGTGTGAAAGAATTCGTTTTTTCTATATATACCGTGTTTAATGAATCAGGTCTTCTTGAATAACAATTTGCTATTCTTAATTGGATTGCGTTCATTTTTAATGCCCGCACTCTTGCTTTTTGATTGCCCGCTGAGCCGGCATGCGCTATTCCGCTTAATACTCCCCATACAGTTATATCACCGAATGCACTTATTTCGCATCCGGGGTGGCAGTCGCCAATTATTACTATATTGCCTTCATAATTTATAACCTGCCCTGACCTTATTGTTTGTTTTATATATTTTGTCGGGAATGATTCCAGTTCTATATCTTCTTTGGTGTATTCCTGCTCCGGAACTATAATATCCGTTATACCTTCTTTTTCTTCATATAAATCTTCAGGTATTTCCATATTAAATATGCTTGTTTTTGCAGGGTCTGACCCGAATATTACTTCAAGTTCATCTTGTAATTGAGTTTTATCTTCCGTTGGAACTTGTTCTTCCGTTGTATTTTGTATATTTTCTACTGCAATTTCGGTATTTACGGGTTCATTAGTTGATATTTCCCGATTTTCATTATGTTCTTGAACTTCCGTTTCCTTTATCTCTTCTTGAACTTCGGTATGAGTTTCATTTTTAAACTCTTCTGCCGTTTTATAAGGAACTTCAGGATTTACCTCCGTTATATTTTCGGGTGATACATTTGAAACTATAATTCCCAATGATAATGCTACTTTTTCCGTTTCGGCAGATTTCGTATCTATGCTTGATAATATTGAATTTATACCGTTAATTAATGATTTTATGCTTAATATTTGAGCCTGATTTAAATCTACATTTCCAAGTTTTAAGCATATTTTTTTATTTCTTGCCTCACTGTTATCAAGTAGTGAACTTAAATTAAAAATTATATCCGCAGCTGAATTAATTTCTCCTAAATCCACAACATATGTATTTTCTTCGGTATATTGTTCCATAATCATTTTTCCCGCCTCTACACTCAATAAAAGGTCTTTATACATGAAAAGGATATATTAAATCGGGCATGATTTCAAATATATTTAAGTTTTTGTATAGTTTTATTTCTTAATTTAAATTTACAATTTCCGTTAAATTCTTACTTACGATATAGATTAAAAAAAATATGCGGAACTTGAAATAAAAAAATTTGTCCTTAATTACTAAATAGGTAATAATATTAT
>CANQCO010000012.1 GCA_947589705.1 Candidatus Gastranaerophilales bacterium | reverse complement strand
TAATGTTGAGTTTTTCTGCAGCATTTACAGCTGTTTTTATAAGCTCTTTAGAGTATACTTCGCTCATATCAGGGAAACGAGTACCCAATGTATCATCATTTCTGCCTATTAAAGGATTTGTTCCCATAAAATTAATATGATCTGTAATAAACATCAAATCTCCGGGGGTATATTCTTTAGTAACCGCACCTGCGGCATTTGTTATTATAAGGATTTTAACCCCGAGTTTTTTCATAACCTTAACGGGATAAGTAACGGTAGCAAGGGAATAACCTTCATAAAAATGATATCTGCCCTGCATCATAACGGTTTTTTTACCGCATACCTCGGCAAATACAAGCTGTCCTTTATGCCCCTCGACATGTGAAGCTTCAAACTCAGGTATTTCACTATAGGGAATTACCTTCCCCTGAAATTCATCCGCAAAGTCTCCAAGCCCCGAACCCAATATTATACCTATCTCGGGCTCAAAATTGCCAATTTTATCCCTTATAAAATTAATTGTTTTCTCCATTTATTAAACCCCTTTTACAGCAAAATTAAAAAACACAAAAGTAAACACACCTATTATTATGCAGTAATATCCGAAAAATGCAAGTGAATATTTTCCAACAAATTTAAGAAAGTATTTAATACAAAGATACCCGACTATAGCGGAAACTATTGTTCCTGTTATAATTGAAGTCCAATTATATGAATAGAGTTCATTTAAATCTATTTTAATAAGAGGGTACAACATAGAGGCACCGAGAATGATTGGTATACTTAAAAGAAAAGAATATCTTGCAGCGGTAACTCTTTGCTGTTTATTTAAAAGCCCTGCGGCAATTGTAAGCCCCGAACGGGAAAACCCCGGAAGCGCAGCTATACCTTGTGCTATTGCCATAAATAAAGCTGTTTTTGTATCTATATCTGCTGATTTTTTAGATAGATTCTTGGAATATCGTTCGCTAAAAAACAGTAAACAGCCCGTTATTATTAATAAAATACCTACAATACATGGAGCAAAAACAAGTTTTTCCGCAACGGTATTTAAAGGATATGCTATTAATACGGTTATTACCGTACCAAAGATTATATATAGCGAAAGTTTAGCGTCCTGATTAGAAAAATCTTTTGTTTTTATCGCAGATAAAAAAGCTTTTATAATACTTATAATGTCTTTTCTAAAGAAGATTAAAACGGCGATTAAAGTACCCAAATGAAGCATAATATCGAGAAAAATTTCCTGAGTCTGCTGCTCTTGGATAGGGATGTTTTTTAATACTTTGTAAAGATTAGAAGTAATAACAAGGTGAGCAGAGCTTGATACAGGAAGAAACTCGCTTAAGCCCTGAACTATCCCCATAATTATCGCTTGAATTATACCCATTTTTAATCCTCAAAATAGCTTGCACAAGCCTTTTCCGTTTCCCATACCGATACTTTAAAAGTTTGAGGGATTTTTTCTTTCAATTTTTTATAAATAAATTTTGAGATAATCTCACTTGAAGGACTTACTCCGTCAAACTCTTTAAGAGTGTTAATATCCTTATGGTCAAGTATATCAAGGATAGAATTAAGTTCTTTTTTTAAAACTTTAAAATCAATCAAAAGATTTGATTTATCAAGGGTTGAACCTCTAAAATAAGCTTCAACCTTCCAGTTATGCCCGTGCTGATTTTCACATTCACCGTTATAATTTAAAAGGTGGTGAGCAGCCGAGAATGTAGATTCCACTTTTAACTCGTGCATTTTATTTCCTATATTATACTTTCAAGTTTTTGGATAATATCCTGATGTTGAGAAGCAAACTCATGCCCTCTTGCTTCTATGGCAAGCTTTAAGATTAAAGGAAGATTTAATGCTTTACCTTCTCTTAAATTATTTGCATAAACTTCATCATAGTTATCGGGGATTCTTAATGACCAATTTTTATCACCTGAAGTTCCGGGGCGGTTATATACATCATACAATCCCAAAAAGTCGGTAAAGAAAATCTGAATATTTTCAGCTTTGCAGGCAAATAATTCAACAAACTTAGTTTGAGTTAAGAAAGGAGCATCTTTAGAAATTCTTACGGCAATTGCTTCTCTTTCTTCATTATCAGCGTCAGGCCATAAGTCCTCAGCAAGATTTTTGCCGTTTAAATACCCTGCTTCCGTATTAACCGTAGCGTCAGCCCACATTGCAATAGGTTCATTATCGTGAGTACCAACCATAGCCCAGCTTCTCGGAGTAATATTTTTACATCTGTAAGGGTGATCAGGCTTTTCAGGTACAACAAACTGAATCAACTTCATACCTTGTAGGTCATATTCTTTCATAACACTTACAACTGGATGAGTCAAAGTACCCAAATCCTCGCAAACAATGGAATCTTTATCAAGTCCGACTTCTTTAGCGGCACCGATAACTATTTTTTCGACAAGAGCACCGTAGCGTTTAACCTGTTCTTCGGTTAACTTAAGTATTCTTTCTTCTTTATCGGCTTCAACTTCATAATTTAAGTCATCTTTAGTTGCAATAGCATATCTTGATAAAACGGGATGTTCGGGAGATGAATATAATCTGCCCGCACCTTCTTCTATTTTAGGTTTTTTGCCCGCAACATAAACCCAAGGGTCAATTAAACCTACCATATGGTCAATTCTTACACCGCCTGGGTTTTCGGTAAACATTTTCTTATAAAGCTCTTTCATTAACAATCCGCCTTCAGCAAGTGAGCCGTCTTGATTAAAAAGCTTTTCAGGATCCATTACGGGGAATCCCCACATTTGACCGTCTTCCGAGAAATAATCAGGCGGACATCCCAGATACCAGCCTTTTAAGAAATATGACTGATATGCCCAATTATCACGGTCTGAAAATGCAACTTGCCTGTCGGCTATCATTTTCATACCTTTTGTCTGGGCATATTGTCTTGATTTATTGTTTTGAACATAAATTAAGAACTGGCAGAATGAATAGTATTCTATAACATCTTTATACTGTTCTTTAAGTTCTTTTATTCTTTGCGCATATTGAGTTTTTTGTTCTTCATTTTGAGGATTAAGAAGATTTTTATCAACATCAGAATTCCACATCGGCCAATAATCGTTGTTGTGATCAACTGTTAACGCCTCATATAAAGAATCTTTTTCAAGCCAAAATTTATTATCTTCTTTATACTTTTCAAACTGATTTTTTAAATCGGGGCAGTTAACTTTTTTAAAGTTTTCAAAAGCCTCTTTTAATGCTTCATCCTGCGCATTAAAAATATATGAATAAGCAGTTCTGTTTGTATCTTTATTAGGATTATTTTCAACAATTCTGTCATAAGTTTCAAGCGAGAGAATATTAAACCATTCATCGGTTGTCAGTTGCTCTAAATCTATAAATAAAGGGTTATTTGAAAAAATTGTACCCGTATACGGCGAAGCATCAATAGATTTTGTTTTTCCTGCAGGTCCAAGCTGAATATCGGTAAATACGCCTGATAAAAAATCAATTAACTTTTTTGCCGCATTAGAATTAACACTCCCAAATCCCGTATTTTTACCCGTTTCAGCAGGAAAACTGTTTGCATGTGCTATAAATGCCAGATGTTTTTTCCCTAATACTTTTAAAGCCTCATTTATTATTGACTTTGCTTCTAAACTTGTAAAATGTGATTTTTTTTGTTCTTCACAATTTCCCATATTAAAATATCCTCAAAACTAAACTCACTTTATTGTAATTGCTTCAAAGATATTTTACAAGTATATAGTTAATTATAATGAAGAATAATATTCATCAACGGAATCAGAAAGTAAATTAACAGTATCTTTAAATTCTTTTTTAAATTCAATTTTTTTCAAGTATTCAATTAATTCATTTTTAGTACCTTTAATAATATAATTTGAAGTAATTCTATCGCTTCCTAATCTGTGAACACCAATAGAAATTCTTCTCATATTCTTAGGATCAATTTCATCATGTTCAAAACTGATTAATGCTTCATTTTGAGTATCAGGGATATCAAAAGCAACAAATATTTTACGGAATTTTCCGTTTTCGGGAACTTCTCTTTCAGCTCTATTAGCCAAAAGGTTTGAAGCTTTTGGTATTAATATTTCCATTTTTTCATCTTTATCCATTATTTCTTTTTTACCGTCCGGAATACTTGAAAATGAAGTGTTATAATGATTTTTATTATTGTTTACATCCATTATTTTATCCTCATATTATAACATATTTAAAACATATAACTATTTTTTTTGTCAGTGTTTTCTTGCACTTATTTCTATCAAACCTTCGGGACTTAACAATCTTAGTGCTTCTTCTGAAAGTGATGGATCATTAAATACAGGAGGAGTAATTTCAATACCAAGTTCTTTTAGTCTTAAATATTGATATGTCCTGGTTAAAAACTCATTATATGCTTCGTAAGTAGAATCAGACATACTTTCTATTATACTATAAATATCAGAGTATGTTTTATCAGAAGCTGTAATTTTACCTGATCTAATATCATAAGGAATATGTTCCGCATCAGCAAATTCATTAAGCACTTTACCTCTTATTTGAAACTCACCATTACCAATTGTACCATCAGAAAATTTATGTTTGACATTAATCTGAGAAGAAGCATATCCTGATTCTTTAATAGCTTTTGTAGTATCTAACTCAATCTTGTTCCCTATTGAAATCTTATCCCCTATTGAAATTTTCTCTCCAGCGGCATCCTGAAAACTATCTAAGGAAACTATTTTAAGTCTTTGATGTGTTACCTGGTTATACGCATCAGCTATCTCCTGCAATTGCCTTGCTGTAAAATATGAAGATATTTCATCACCATAATTATTTAATTCAGTAATAGGAAACAGTAATTCATTTTTACTATCAACACTACGAATAGCTTTAACAAGTTTATCAACAACTTCTTGGGTTTGACGCTCTTTCAATGAATCAATAACTGTACTTTTAATTTCATTTATTGCAGCAATTGTTGTTTCATCTAAAGTGGATGTATCACCATCCAAAAATCTTATAAATTGTTCATAAGTTATATCGTAACCATGTAAACAACTTTCAATAATTTCTCTTGATTCTTCGGGACTAATACTTTTAATCTGAATTCTTGTACCATAAGCATCCCCTATTGCTTCAAGACATTCATCAAGAGAAGTTGATTTAAGACTGTCTTTACTATATTTTTTTATTAATTTACACATAATAGAATCTTCACTTTTCGGTCTTGCCGTAACTTCACTACCATCAATATCGGAAAATGTTCTTTTAATTTGTTTTTCAGCTTCATCTATATGTTCTTGATACATTTCATGCATTCTATGAGTATTGTCAGCCAATTCTTCTTGAATATGTACCGGCACTTCAGCATCTGTGTTAACTACAGTTTTATCATCCACAGGAGAAACTGTAGCATCAGGACTATCTGCGTGTACTTCCGCCATATCTTTTACTGGAGAAACTGTACTATCAGGACTATCTGCGTGTACTTCCGCCATATCTTTTACTGGAGAAGCTGCACTATCAGGGCTATCTGCGTGTACTTCCGTCATATCTTTTACAGGAGAAACTGCACCATCAGGACTATCTATAGGTATTTCTGCTATGTCATTTGCAGAAGATTGTGAGGATACTGATTTCGCAAACTTATTATATTGAATTCCAGACGAAACTCCGCCCATAATACCGCCTGCTACAGCACCGCCTGCCGCATTCATTAATGTACTTTTAGCTAAATCAGCTGCATTAAATTCAACATCTTCTTCTAAAGCAGCTTCAATAGTATAGTCACTTGCACCTGTTACTGCACCTGAAACCGCACCTGCTTGTGCACCTGAAATTATTCCTTGTTTTACGGTTTCTTTTAAAGTCTGTTCTGCTACAGTTTTACTCGTAACAGCAGCCGTTCCCATACCCATTGTTGCAACAGAAACCGCACCATCTACGGCACCTGAAAGTGAATCTTTAACTATTTGTTTGGCATCTACAGCATCACCTTTTACTTTATTTGTGGCTCTATCTAAAAATTTAAGTCCTGCCTTTGTTCCTGCCCCGACTACAGCAGCTCCTGCTATTAAACCCAGCGACAGTCCGCCTGTAAATACGGCTGAGCTGACTACCAGAGTCGCGGCTACACCTGTTAATATATTTGCAGCAAGATTTACAGAACTTTCCTGTTTTGATTCAAATCCTGAAATTATACTTTCTGCTTCATCATAACTGATTTTTCCGTTTTTATAATCTTCAAGAGCTAGTTCACACTTCTTTGTACTAGAACCAAGTCCTGTTATATTTTTTATACCATTCCATAATGAACCTACCATACCTTGATTATTTTTTGCATCCGATAATTTACCTTCAAGTGATTGTATTTTTTCTTCGGTTATTTCATCATTAAATTGTTCGGACATATCTTTTTCAAGTAAACCAGCTAATTCTGATTTAGAATTTTCATCAGTTATTTGATCAACATCAAATACAGAAATCTGATTGTCTTTATCAATATCAAATTTTGATATTTCCGGATTATTATATTTATAACCGTTTTCTACGCCATTATTATTTACAGAATCTGCCATACATACTCCATATCATGGAATATATCGGTATTTTAGGATTATTTATTTAGCATATTTTATTTTATATTAAGAAATATTAATTAAGGAAAACTTAACCACAAAGACTCATAAGGTCTTAATCTTACTATTAATTTTTTATTATCAATTTTTAAGACTTTATTTTTCATTGATATTAATTCTTTCATTTCAATTTCACCTGAAAACTTATCAAAATTGAAGTCCGAAGATTCAAGTTCAGTATAAATTCTGTCATCGGAAAGATTATTAATTATAAGTATTCTGTCGTTTTTTCCTTTTCTTAAATAAGATAAAACCTCTTTTTTACTTGATTTAACTTCACTAAAATCACCTCTAGAGAGCGTAGGATATGCTTTTCTTACCTGAATTAATCTTTTAACTTTTTTATAAATTTTTGAATTAAAATTATTGGAATTATTCATAGCTCTATAAAAAGCAGATTTTTTAATTGCACCTCTATGAATGTCTCTGCTGTCAAAATAAGACAGCATTTCTGTTTTTTCACCGTTTTTTGTTTTATTTTTTCTTTCTCTATATTTAGCCCTTCTTTGGGCAAAAGAATAGTTATTACGGCTTCCTATTTCATCTCCGTAGTATATTACGGGAATCCCTTTTAAAGAAAGAAGAATTGAAAATGCCATATTAATACGTTCAGGGTCATTATCCAAAAAATCAGCCATTCTGCCGCTTACGCCGTAACCTTTTCTGAATTCTGCACCCTTATCCGCCAAACCGTCATATATAAGTTCACGAATTTGATTATTTACCATTTCAAGCGTAAGTTCATCATGCACCCTTAAGAATACTGCCCATTCGCTTGAAGCAGGTATTTGAGGAGTTTTTTTATGTATCTGCCAGAAATATGAACTGTTACCCGATACCAAAGAAGCCCATATTGCAGGCATGTAAGGGAAATGGTATGCTATTTGAACTTCATTTGTCCTTAATAAATTCTTTCTTTCTCCCGATATATTCAGTTCCACCTGTTTTTCACTGCCAAAATAAGGAACTATCTTTTTAGGAGGCTGGCATGCCTCGGATTGAATAACGGAACGAGGCGCAATTTCCTGCAAAAACGTACTTAAAATCTTTATTATTTCATGTGTTTTAGGACTGTTTTCACCGTTGGTGCCTTCTTCTTTTATAAGGTACGGTATAGCATCCATTCTGAATATATCAATTCCTAAATTTGCCCAAAACGCTATTGTTTCCAGATTATAATACAATACTTTCGGATTTTCCCAGTTAATATCAAGTTGAAACGGATAAAAAGTATGGTAAAAATAGTAGTCTTTGCCGTTTATTGTTTCTTTTCGGTAATGAGAATCCGTTATTTCGGGGAATATAAGCCTTCTTTTTGAAATTTTTCCGCTGTCGTGTTTATATTCAGCGATATACCCGAGTTTTTCATCTTTATATATCGTTTTTTCGGGTTCCTTATCCGTTACAAGGAAGTAATCCAACTTATCCAAATTACCGTTCTTTATCTCATTAAACCATTCATGAGTATCGGAAAAGTGATTCAGCACTAAGTCTGATTTTATTTTAAGCCCATGGTTTTTTGCTTCACGAATAAAGTATTTAAATTCACTCATACCGCCTAAGTCTTTGCGGACATCTCTGGGGTTTCTCACGTCAAATCCCGCATCTCCCATTGGTGAATCCACAAAAGGAAGCATATAAATTGTTGTTACGCCTAAATCTTTTAAATAAGGAAGCATTTTGGCGGTTTTTCTGAATGTATTAGGCAGATTATCACTACCGACGCCAAACTGGTCAACATAAAACATATATATAATTTCATCTTTATACCAGTCATCACTGCGTTTTAAGTCTTCTCTTTTTAAAGAATCACTGCGTTTTAATCTTGTTTCTTTTATTATTTTTAATATATTTATATATATTTCGTCTTTTTGATTTTCGCCATATACCTTCGCAATTGAAGATTTTAGCCTTTTTTCAACATCTTTTGAAACAACATTTTCGGTTTGAATCTCATCAATAATTTTTTCGTGCAGAATAAACCCTGATGAAAATGCCGATACGGGAAGGGTGTAATTTAAAAATAAACATAATATTAGTAATATTTTAAATAATTTTTTCATAAATTACTTCATGTTTTCAATAATGTTAAGTCCGTTAAATATGGCTTTAATATTAGCTTTAACGGTACTTTCATCACAACCTCTGGAAATAACGGTCTGTCCGTTCGGTGCTTTAAACTGCATAATCGTCATAGCACTTGCATCAGAACCCATATTCAAAGCTTTTTGTTCATAATTTAAGAACTCACAATCGAATCCTGCCTTTTGAACAGCCTTAATACAAGCATCAACAGGCCCGTTACCAGATACTTCAATATTGTATTCTTTATCTTTATACATAAATCTGAGTTTAATTTTTTCGTCTTCAAGTTTTTCAAGATTGCATAACCTGAATGCACCTTTAACATTAAGAACATTATTGTAGTAGATATCAATAATATTGCGTGTTGTAAGTTCTCCGATTTTTTCGGCTTCTTCCTTTGCAAAGGGAACAATTCTTTGCGCCTCGGAAAGTGTAATAGGATAACCTGCCTCCGTAATAATTTCAAATATGGCGGTTTTACCCGATTGCGAAGTAAATCCGAGTTTTTCATCATCTTTTCTGCCTATTAAAGACGGATGAATAGGTCTATATGCACCTTTTTCCATATCTTTGGTTTTAACGGCACCGTCTTGGTGTATGCCGCTTCTGTGCGATAGTGCTTCAGGCCCTATTAAAGGCGCTTTTTCATATATTTTTACATCCGACATATCGGATATTACAAGGGCAAGTTCGTATATTTTAGATAAATTTAAAGGTACATCCACGCCGAGATTATGGAGAGCAACGGCAACTTCATACATATTTGTATTTCCCGCTCTTTCTCCAAGCCCGTTTAATGCACATTCAAGCTGTACAGCACCTTTAAAATAACTTTCAACCGTTGTGGCTGTTGCCATTCCAAGGTCATTATGGTTGTGAACCGAAATTATTATATCCTTCGGAAGCGCATTATAAACCTTTTCAACAAGATTAACAAATCTTGAAGGGCAGGTTCTTTCTACCGTATTAGGTAAATTAATAACGCTTGCACCTGCTTTTACAATCTCTTTAAGAGAATCTATAACAAAATCTATATTTTCACAGCAATCGCCGAAGTGTTCAACCGAAAATTGTACTTCTCCGTCATTTCCTACAAGGCTTTTTGCATAGCTTACAGCTTCAATTGCCGTCTTTTTAACTTCCTCAGGTGATTTATTCAACACATACCGCATATTAAAAGGACTCATCGCAATAAAAGTGTGAATTCTCTTTTTCTTTGCGTTTTTTATTGATTCAAAAGCTTTTAAAATATCATTTTTAACCGTTCTTGCAAGGGCAGAAATAACTGTATTATCAGGCGCAATTGAAGCTAATCTTAAGCAGGCTTCAAAATCCATATCGGATGCCGCAGCAAAACCTACTTCTATACCTTGAACTCCAAGTTCTATCAGATTATTGAATATGATTTCCTTTTCAAAGGTGTTCCAAGGCTTTTTAAGAGATTGGTTTCCGTCTCTAAGTGTTATATCATAAAAGAAGGGCTGTCTTTCCATCTTTTTACTCTCCTTAGCGTTATTTCCATTCCTTGAACTCTGTATGGAGTTATTGTAAAATAAAAAAGTTAAAAAAGGAAGTAATAATGATTGAGAGATATTCAAGAGAAGAAATGAAAAAAATTTGGGATATTGAAACCAAGTTTAAATACTATCTTGATGTAGAACTTGCCGTTGTAAAAGCTTATAATAAGCTTGGTGAAATAAGTGACGAAGTTTTAAATGATATCATAAATAAGGCTTCCTTTTCCGTAGAAAGAATTGACGAAATTGAAAGTCAGGTTCATCACGACGTTATTGCATTTTTAACAAACGTTAATGAAAATGTAGGCGAAAATTCAAGATATATCCACATGGGAATGACAAGCTCCGATGTCATTGATACTGCTCTTGCGCTTCAAATGAAAGCTGCGGGAAAAATTATCCTTGATGATATCGACAATTTAATAAAAACAATAAAAGAAAAAGCTAAAGAACATAAAAATACCGTATGTATAGGACGTTCTCACGGTGTACATGCAGAGCCCATAACATTCGGAGTAAAGCTTTGCGGCTGGATTGATTTATTTGAAAGAAATAAAAGAAACTTTGAAAAAGCACTGTCGGAAGCTAATGTGGGTCAAATTTCAGGGCCTGTCGGTACATACAGCAATATAAGTCCTAAAGTTGAAGAGCTGGCATGCGATATTTTAGGGTTAAAACCTGCTAAATTTTCAACTCAGGTTATTGCAAGAGATATTCACGCTCAGTATATTCAGGCATTGGCGCTTATAGCTTCCTGCGTTGAACAAGTTGCAGTTGAACTAAGACACTTACAAAGGACAGAAGTGCTTGAGGTTGAAGAAGGTTTTACATCTTCGCAAAAAGGCTCATCCGCTATGCCTCATAAAAAGAACCCCATTTCGGGCGAGAATTTATCGGGACTCGCAAGAGTTGTAAGAGCTAACTCTATTGCCGCAATGGAGAATATTCCGCTCTGGCATGAAAGAGATATATCTCACAGTAGTGTTGAAAGAATTATATTCCCCGATTCATCCGTGCTTATTGATTATATGCTCTCAAGGCTTGAAAAAACCATAAAAAACCTCGTTATCCACAAGGATAATATGCTTAAAAATACAAATCTTTTCGGCGGAATCGTATTCTCTCAAAAAGTTTTATTAAAATTATGCACAAAAGGAATGCTTAGAGAAGACGCCTATAAAATAGTTCAAAGAAATGCGCTTGACGCCTTCAATAACAATAAAAGCTTTATTGATAATCTTTTAAACGATAAAGATGTAACCTCAAAACTGTCTTCGGAAGAAATAAAATCGTGTTTTAACATTGACGATTATTTAAAAAACATAAATGAAATTTACAAAAGATTTGATGTTTAGTACAAAAAAAACAGGTTTGAGCAAAAGTAATTTCAAGACATTCAGCGATAAAGTGCAGCTCTGAATTTAATTTTATTCAAAGAATTGAACAATGGGAATATCTAAAATTTTTGAAATAGCAATTAATTTTTTTAAACTAATATACCTTTCAACTCGCTCAACATGTCCAATGAATTTAGAATTGGCATCTAGCATTTCAGAAAGTTTTTCTTGGGACAAACCCTTTTCTAAACGGAACTTTCTAATATTTTTTCCCAAATTCACATATATTTTCTTTTCTAAATCCATATTTAAATGTTAGGACATATGATTATATGTCACCACTAGCATATAAGCACCATCAGATATTTAATCTAGTGTCACAAGATTACTTGCTTTTTATCATATTTCAGCAGTTCACTTTTTATTACCCGAAAGAAGGAGTTGAGAGGGTAAATGCCGTTATATTTTTATACCCTTTTGATTTTAAGAGTTTTATAATCTCATTTAAGGTTGCGCCTGTTGATGTTATATCATCCGTTATTAATATTGGAGTTTCTAAGTCGGGCATTTTTGTCTCATCAATGTCAAAAGCATTTCTTAAGTTTTCAATACGTTCTTTTCTGTTGAGTTTATACTGGTTTTGCGTATCTTTTATTCTTATTAAAAAATCAGTATTATATTTATAATTTGTTAAAAGAGAAAATTCTTTTACCGCTATATCCATGTGATTATATTTTCTCTGTTTAAGTCTTGATTTATGAATAGGAACTGGAATTAATAAAAAATCATCTTTTATATTAAGTTTTTGCCAGTATTCAGACATTAATTGAGCCATAATGGAAGCAAGATTTTTTTTATTATGATATTTAAAATCTCTTATTAAAGTTTTTATAATTCCGTCATAAAGGCAGGCAGAGTATATTTTTACGCCGTTTTCATTTCTTAATTCACGCAAAGGGAGAAAATGAATCTTATCATGACATTTTGAACACAACAAGGTATCTTCTTTTGAAGATTTACAAAAATAACAAGGTTGAATATAAATTAAATTAAGTAGTTTTTCAAAAAACTTTATCATATAATACAAATTATATTAGATAAAAGAGATTTTTAAAATGAATTTTTTACACATGCTGACAAGCTCAATAATAATGATATTACTTATAAGTTTATTGATATTAGTCCATGAAGCGGGGCATTTTCTGGCTGCAAAATTAGTGGGAATAAGGGTAGATAAATTCGGATTCGGACTGCCTGTCGGGCCTACTTTATTTAAAAGAAAAGTCGGAGAAACGGAAATATTAATACACGCCTTTTTGCTTGGCGGTTATGTTTCATTCCCTGATGATGAAGAAGATTGCGACCTAGCTAAGGATTCACCCTTAAGATTTTCTAATAAATCTGTCGGGCAAAGAGCTTTGGTTATATCGGCAGGTGTAATTTGCAATATTATCTTAGCTTATGTCTTAATATTTATGACAGGACTTTTATGGAGACATCTTCCGGATAATACCTATACGGTTCGTTTTGAAAGATTTGCTTCATCTGCCGTTGAATCAATTAAGAATTCAGGCATTGAAAAAGGTGATATTATCTATTCAATAAACGGTTTAAAGGTTGATTATCCTGTTGCAATAAATAAATTTTTTAATATGTCAAAAGAATTTGACGGTTTTGTTGATGAAAAAATATTTACAGCTAAGCTTGATGAACTAAAAAAATTAAACCCAAAACTCAATGAAAACGAACTGATAAAAGAAGGAACAGTAATAAAACTTCCCGAATATAAAGATGAAACACCTGTTAAATTAACCTTTGACAATATTGTAGGACTTGAAAAATTTAAATCTGATGAAATCGCATTAACAGATTCACAAAGAGATTTAAGAGATAAAATTAATTATTCAAAAACATACAAAACAGAAAAAGCCGTTTCTTTAAAAGATTTGGCAATGGCAGTATCAGATACCAAAAAGCCTGTTTCTATAGTCGTAAAAAGAGGGAATGAAGAAATCCAACTGCCTGATGTATACCCAAATAAAGACGGGCTTTTAGGAATTGAACAAAGCTACAGCGAAAACTATACACAAACAAAAACACTAAAACAATGTGTAAAATCTACTTGCAATTATGTTAATAATACAATGTGGCTAATGGTATACAGTCTTGGCAAGCTCTTTACAGGCAAAATCCCAATGAGCGAAATGAACGGTATTATAGCCATTACAAAAATAGGTACTGAAATTATTGCTTATAAAGGCATATTCCAAGGCATTTTGCTTACGGCAATGATATCTTTAAACCTTGCATTAATTAATATACTGCCAATTCCCGCATTAGACGGCGGACACCTTTTGTTTTTAATCATCGAAAAGGTTACGGGTAAACCCGTCAGCAAAACATTTATTGAGAAATTAAGCAATTTCTTCTTCTATCTTTTAATTGCATTAATGATATTAATTGTTTATAACGATATATTTGCCTGGATAACGGGGAAAATTTAATTTAATAAAGAGGTTTTTATGCCGAAAAAATTGTTATTTATAATAGATGAACTTGAATTAAAATATTTTGAATTTAATGATTTAATAACCGATTTTTGGCTGATTAGAGAATTTTTAAAACGGAATTATGAAGTATCGGTTGCTGCTAAAACTGATTTATTTATTGAAAATGCAAAAGGAAGCGTATTTTCAAGACAATCATATTTAAAAGAAGACAATATATTTTATAATAAAGAACCTGAGAAAAATTTAATTAATGATTTTGACGTTGTATTTTTTAGGTCAGACCCTCCCGTTAACATTAATTATATAAATGCCTGCTACGTTTTTAACTTTGTAGACAGAGAAAAAACGCTTCTTATTAATGATCCCGTAGAAGTTAAAAACTTTAATGAGAAATTACATATAAATTATTTCCCCGAATTTGTACCAGATAACATTGTTACAAGCTCGGTTGAACTTATAATGAATTATGTCGAAGAAAAAAAAGAAGCTATTTTAAAGCCGTTAAACAGATGTTTCGGAAGCGGAGTTTACTATTTAAACAGAAATGACAATAACCTCTTAACCATAACTAATAATATGACGGAGGAAGGTAAAGTTCAGGTAATGGTGCAGGAATACCTGCCTGAGGCTAAAGAAGGGGATAAACGTGTATTAATTATAGGTGATACGGTACTTGATGAATGTATTCAAAAACTCCCCGGCGACCATAATTTTAAATTTTCTATCCACAGTGATAAATACTTTAAACCTGCTAAATTAAGCGAAAATGAAAAAATTATGGCTCAACATATCGCTTCTCAATTGTCTGAAAGGGGAATTTATCTCATAGGACTTGATGTTATAAAAGAAAAAGCTATTGAAATAAATGTGACAAGCCCTTGCTATTTTATAAGAGAAATTAACCAAAACTACGGTATTAAATTTGAAGATAAAATAATGGCTTGTTTAGAAAACATTATCAATAAACATTTTATAAAAGAAAGAATATATGCTGCTGCAAGATAATGATAAGATTTCTACATTAAATTATAACGAGCTTTCCGAGATTTTTTTCTCCGGCTGTAAAGAAGAACAAAAAATCGGGGTGGAATCAGAGAAGCTTCTTATATATAAAGACAGCCAAAAAGCCGTTAAATATGAAGATGTGGTAAAAATTTTAGACTGTTTTGACAAAAATATCTGGCAAAAAGTTTATGAAGAAGATAATTTAATGGGGCTAAAGAGCAGTTTCGGGGTAATATCTCTTGAACCCGGAAGCCAAGTTGAATTAAGCCTTTTCCCTTTTAAAGATATTAAAACCATTTCAGATAAATTAAATGAATTTTATAATAATTTATCCGATTATGCGGAAAATGTTAATGCAATGGTATCAGATACGGGGATTCAGCCTGTATCTACCTTTGATAATATTGATGTAATACCAAAAAAGCGTTATGAATATATGACAAAATACCTCCCGACAAAAGAATTGACTCCCTTTGTAATGATGAGAGAAACGGCAGGTATTCAGGCTAACTTTGACTACAAAAATGAACAAGATGCCGTAAGGAAGTTATCTCTGGCTTTAAAAATGAGCCCGATAATAAGCGCCATTTACGCAAATTCACCCGTAAGAGATTCCAAGTTAACAGGATATAAGTCATTCAGAGCTAATTCATGGCTTAATGTCGATGAAGACAGGTGCGGTTATATAAGCAGAAAACTGTTTGAAAAAAATCAAGATTTTACATTTAATAACTACGTAGATATTTTGCTCAATGTTCCTATGATTTTTATTCAAAGAGGGAATACATATTTCGGCTGCTCGCAAACATTTAAAGAATTTATGGAAAACGGTTATAACGGTTTAAAAGCTGAAATTTCAGACTGGTATAACCATATAAGTCTTTATTTCCCCGACGTAAGATTAAAAAGTTATGTTGAAATAAGAAACCACGATGCGCAAAATTCTCAAATGACAATGTCTGTTCCCGCTTTTTGGAAAGGCATAATGTATTCAGAAAGTGCAATTGAGGAATGTGAAAAAATATTATCAAAATACAGCTACGAAGATTTTATAAAACTCCGAAAAGAGTCACCTATAAAAGCTATTGAAGCTAAAATAGGATTTCATAAAGTAATTGATTTAGTTAAAGAAATGTTTGAAATTTCTTACTCAAGCCTAAAACAAAATAATGAAGATGAAAAAAAGTACCTTGAACCTGTTTTTGAGTACATAAATAACAAAAGAGTACCTGCCGATAATATTATTGATGAATATAATATTATATGCAATAATAATAAAAAATTATGAGGGTTTATTGTGTCACAAAAACTATTAATAGCAGATGATGATAACGAAATCAGAGAGCTTCTGGAGTTTGATTTATCTCACAGCGGATATGAAGTTGAAAGCGCAAAAGACGGAGAAGAAGCACTTCAAAAAGCATTAAAAAACAATTATGATTTAATTCTGCTTGATGTTATGATGCCAAAAATGAACGGATTTGAAGTTTGTAAACACATAAGAAACTCAAAACCGGAAATTCCGATACTAATGCTCACTGCTAAAGGTACAATAAACGATAAAACGCAAGGTTTTGACTCGGGTGCGGATGATTATATAGTAAAACCTTTTGATATACAGGAAGTCTTATTAAGGGTAAGAGCCCTTGTAAGAAGAAATCATAATGATAAGGCACAAACAAAGACACAAGAAATATTAAAAATCGGAGATATTGAATTATTCCCGGATTCACTTGAAACAGAAATAAAAGGTAAGCGCATAAAACTCACCCCTACGGAATTTGAAATACTATACTGCCTTATACAGCACTTTAATAATGCGGTAACCCTTGCCGTACTACTCGATGAAGTATGGGGATATAACTCAGATGACGATGTCAGAATGCTAAGAGTCCATGTTGGAGGATTAAGGCAAAAAATTGAAGATAATCCAAAAATACCTGATTACCTGCATACCGTAAATAACGTAGGATACAAATTAACTCCGTTTGGTGAAGATGTTTAGAAAAAGATTAAAAATAGTTGAACAAATTATAATAATTTCTCTGATAGGAGTTTTAGTTCCTTCTGTTATCGCTTGGGTTGTAATAAATAATGTAAGCCAGCATTCTATAAGAAAAGAACTCGGATATTCGGCACAGATGTTTGCCAGAATCATAGAAAACAATATTTTTTCAATAATAAATTCCGATCAAAACAGACTCAATGAAATTACCATTTCTCTTAAGCATATAAAAACAGAATCTGCTCAAAATTTAATGCTAAAAGATATAGCTATTAACTCCAATGTTTTTAAAGATTTTGAGATAATTCATCCCTCAGAGCAAAATAATTTTGAAACCGAGCAGAACCTTGAATATAATCCTGAAAATGAACAATTGTGGCTTATAAAAAAAATCCACGATGATAAATATTTAAAAGCTGAAGTTAATACTAAAGTAATTAAAGATAATATCTTTAATAATATATCGGAAGAAAAAGGCAGAAGAATATATGTAGTTGATAAATCAGGCAATTTAATTTTTTCACATAACTATGATGAAACCGATTTTAATGATTGTATAAAACAATTACCGGTAAATTTAGTAAATAATATAGCAACAAGGTTTGAAGAAATTAAAAATCAACCGAGAGTCTATTTAAAAATGGATAATGTCAATCTTATCATTATAGTAAATACTACGGAAGCATTGACAAAATCCACAATCAACAAAGCAAGAATAAAAATTCTTCTCTCTTTTCTGATTGCTGCTGCTATTACTATTTTATTAACTCTTTTATATACATACTACCTCTATATCAACATAAGGCAGCTATTTAAAGGAATAATAGCAATATCAAAAGGAAACTATAAAAGACAGATATCTCTTTTAACAAACATATTCACCCCCAGAGAAATAATATTTCTTGCAGATGAGTTTAATAAAATGGTCAACGAAATAAATGAATCATATAAAAAACTAAAACAAAAAAATAAAGAATTAAAACAATTAGATAATTTCCGTTCAAACCTTGTAGATACGGTAAGCCACGAATTAAGAACACCTTTAACAAGTATAAGAGGATATACTTCAAGATTATTGAGAACGGATATAGAAATTGACGAAGAAACAAAACATAAATCACTACTTATAATAAAACAGCAATCAGAAAGACTGTCGAGGATGATAGAAGACCTGCTTGTTATTCCAGATATTGAAGGGGCTAAACTTAATATAAATCTTGAAAGAGTCAACATATTAAATATTATTGAAGCTTCAATATATTCGGTTAAAAATATAGAAACAAGACCGATAGAAAATGAAATAACAAATGACTTTCCTGACATTTTGGCAGATAAGGACAGATTAGAACAGGTTATAATAAATATATTAGGCAATGCAAATAAATATGCTTATCCTGATACTCCTATAAAAATTGAAGCCTCAACAGAAAATAACAGAGCAATAATAAAGATATCAAATCAGGCTGATTTTATTGAAAAACATGTACTTAACACTTTATTTGATAAATTTATAAGACTAGATGATAAAACAACAAGAACAACAAGAGGAACAGGACTTGGTTTATACATAGTAAAAGGACTTGTTGAAGCCATGAACGGAAGTGTACATCTAAAATCATATACAGACAACAGATTTGCAGTTAAAATAGTTTTACCTTTATTTAAAGAATCGGAGAATATTAATAATGAAGCTTGAATTCATGCAAAAAGCCATAGAAAAAGCAAAAAAATCAGGAAAAGATATTCCAATAGGTGCAATTATAGTTAAAAATAATAAAATAATATCTATGGCGGTAAATGAACGTGAAAAAAGGCAAAATGCAATATACCACGCAGAAATGCTTGCAATTAAAAGAGCATGTCATAAATTAAAAAATTGGAGATTAAATGACTGTGAAATGTATGTAACATTAGAGCCATGCCCGATGTGTGCCAGTGCTATTTTACAGGCAAGATTAAAATCCGTTTATTTTGGCTGTAATGATTTATTAAATGGCGCATTTGGCTCTAAATCAGACATGCGTAGTATTATGGGTTATAATATAGAAGTAAAAGGCGGTATTCTTGAAGAAGAATGCTCTAAATTATTAAAGGACTATTTTGAGAAAATAAGATAATGATAAAAACAGAACTTGATAAATATGCACTTGAATATGAAACAAAAGATTTTATAAAAGATGATCCCGTGCAATTTGTACACAGATACAAAAATAAAGAAGATATTGAAATAGCCGGTTTCATTGCCTCTATGTTTGCATACGGAAAAAGAGAAGTTTTTATTGAAAAATTGAATCATATTTTTAATTTAACCGGCAGTAACATTTTAGAATATGTAAAATCATTTGATAAAAATGACAACAATATAAAAAATTGCGACTACAGATTTTCGAAAGACTGCGATTTAATTGAAATATTTAAGATTTTGAACATGCTCTACAGCGAAAATGAAACATTAGAAAGCCTTTTTAAATACTCATACGGCAATAAAAAAGAGATATGGGATATGTTTCAGGGCGCAGTTGATTATTTTTATGCAAGAGTTGACAAAAATAACATAACAAGAGGATTTTATCACCTTCTGCCAAACCCCGAAAAAAAGAGCGCATTAAAAAGATTAAATATGCTTTTGAGATGGTTTGTCCGCAAAAGTGAAGTTGATATAGGTATTTGGAAATTTATAGATAAATCTGAATTATTAATTCCATTAGATACCCATGTAGCAAAAATAAGCAGATTATTAGGGCTGTTAAAACGGAACGATAACGCTTATGAAAGCGTTATCGAACTAACAAATAATTTAAAAATGTTTGATTCAAAAGACCCTGTAAAATATGATTTTGCTCTGTTTGGCTACGGAGTAAACAATAAAATCTAGTTATTTTTATCAGTTAATAGAAACAAACTAACAAGGTCATTTAATTGAGCAACATTTTTTTGATACTCATTAACAGATTCTTCAAGTCTTAAAATATTAGTTTTATACTCTTGAATTTTTAACATAAATTCTCTTACCGAGGTATTCAATTCTTCTTGAACTTCCTGAGCTTCTTTAAGTACACTGTTCATAGGAAGCCCCATAGCTTCAAGAGTCTGCCTAATGATTTGAGCACCTGTTTGTTTAGAAACACCCGCAGGCAAAGTAGCTATAAGATTTCTCAAAATAGCAACATTTGAAGGTATATTAACACTAACAACAGGCGTAGGCTTTTGAAGTTTATCTTTTTTAACAATTGTTTGTTCAGAAAAATCAAATGGCTGGACTTGCTTAGGCGCAATAGGTATTTCTTCGATATTTTCTTTTACTTCTATTTTACTATCATCATTTAATGGTCCATTAGAAGCATTTACATTATTTATATTCACATTTACATTTTCATTTGTATCAACAATAGGTGATTCTTCAACTATAAAATCTTCAACAGGAGCTTTTTCCTGAGATAATTCTAAACTTACATCTTCAAAAGTTTTAACATCACTAAAAGAATCACTATTTAAATTTGTATTATCAATATCTGTTATAGGTGAAATATTAGCTTCAGCTTGTCTTTTTAATGCTTCAACTATTTTTCTCCCGACCCCTTCGGGTAGTTGGTTTCTTACGGCCATATTAATTCCTCACAACTTCTTTATATTAATTATATCAAAATAAATTTTTTATTCAACTAATCATAAAACATAAAATCATTTATGATTTGGAAAAGAATCTTTATCGGAAAATTTTTTAATATCAGTAATTTTAATAATATGCCAGCCATCATCCGATTTTATAATTTCAGATACTTGACCTTTATTCAGTCTAAATGCAATATCCTTAAATTCATCATGCAGTAAATCTTTCATGACAAAACCAATATCACCTTTATCCTTAGCGGAAGAATCAATAGAATACATAAAAGCAGCATGTTCAAAAGTAATTTTTTTATCAATAATATTTTGTCTTATCTCTTGGGCTTTATGTTCTGAATCAACAAGAATATGTGAGATTTTCACTTCTTTCTTATTCATTACAGAATCATAATACGAAAAAGGGAAATAAAAACAAAATACAGCTAAAATCCAACAAAAAATATTTAAAATCAATTTCATAAGCAACCTCAATTTGATTATACACTAAATTTTTGAAAAGCCAAAAGAGCAGCACCAATCATGCCTGCGAGATTACCAGCTTTGGCGAGTTTAATTTTAACAGGCGAAACAACAATTTCAGAATTAATTTTTTCTTCTATTTCTGATGTATTAATAAATTGACCCATACCACCTGAAATTACGATACTTTCAGGATCAAATATATTTGTCAAACCTATTAATCCCGTAATTAAATCATTTTTCCATATTTCAAAAACTTTTTTACTATAAGAATCATTTTTCTTAATCCCTTCAATAATATCATAAGTAGTAATTTCATCAGGGGTTTTATCTTTAAAAATACTTGTTTTAAAGATATCATCAGATAAAGCAAGTTCAACTGCAGAAGTTTTTAAGCCTGTACCTGAGGCGTAGCTTTCCCAGCAGTCCTTTCTACGGCAAGTACATATTCTTCCTTTAGAATTAATCTTCATACTGCCGACTTCACCACCTCTTCCCGATTTACCTCTGAGCATTTTACCGTCAATAATAAATCCGCCTCCGATACCTGTACCTAAAGTAATAATAATAGTATTATTATCACCTATTGCTGCCCCTGTTTTATATTCAGCCCACGCAGCAGCGTTTGCGTCATTTTCAACATAAACATGTTTTTTACTTAACAAAGAAAAATCAATGGAATTATACCCTTCCGGCAGATTAGGAGTAGAAGATTCAACTTTTGTATTTGAAAGATTAACGGCGCCTGCCGTTGCAAATGCTATAAAATCAACATCTTTTTCGTATGATGAGATTATTTTATGAAAAATTTTTTTCATATCTTCAATATTTTTAGGTGTAGAAGTTTTTTCAATTTTACTTATTATTTCGCCTTTTTCGTTAATAATGCAATATGAAAGCTTAGTTCCGCCTACATCTATTGATAAAATTTTTGCCATAATTATCTTTCTATAAATCTTTTAGTAATTAACTGAGGTCTTGTAACGGCAGAGCCTATAACAACGCAATGTGCACCAAGCTCAAATGCTCTATCCACTTCTTTAGGATTCCAAATTCTGCCTTCTAAAACTATCGGGGTATTTAAGTTTTTAACAAGTTTATCAAGAAGCTCAAAATCAGGTTTTGTACTCGATGTTTCGGTATATTTTGTATAACCGGAAAGTGTTGTTGAAATAATATCAAATCCGAGGTTTTGTGCGTTTAGTCCTTCGTCAAAATTAGAAATATCAGCCATTATAAGCCTGTTATTATCGTGAACATATTTAACAATTTCTTCTAAAGACTCTTTTGGTCTTTGTCTTTTAGTAGCATCCGTCGCTATAATATCAGCTCCGGCTGAAATAAGTTCATCAACTTCTTTTAAAGAAGGAGTAATATAAACAACATCAAGCCAGTTATCAGGGAGTTTATCAGGCTTAGTGAGTCCTATTACTGGAACATTAAAAAGTTTTTTTGCATTTTTGACATCTCTTGCGCCTGCCAGTCTTAAAGCTTTAGCTCCACCATTTATAACGGATTTCATCATAGCAGTCATAGCAATTTCATCATATAAAGGTTCCCCCTTCATTGCCTGCACTGATATTATTACTTCATTTTTTAGTTCGCTTATTATATTCATAATAATTATTATAAATCAGGATATATTTTCTTCAACTCAGGAATTAATTCTTCCCAAACCTTTCCGTTAGGATGAGGAGAAACTTCAGGTTCAAAATATCCTTTTGATAATTTATATAACTCATGGACTCCTATTGTATCCGCTATATCAATAACATCAATTCCTTCTTTTTTAAGTTCATTTTCCCACATATACTTTTTTGTATGTTCAAAAGTCAAAATTATTAATTTAGGAAATTCGCTATCTTCTGACTCACCCCAATTAGATTTTATTAATTTATTAATAGTTTTAAAATGGAGTATAAAAAAGTTAAATAATTTTTTATTAGACTTTGTCCAATAATTATAATTAACCCAATTTAGTATAAGTTTATTTTGTATATGTCTTATTATTGCAAAATTATAGTATAAATTTAAAAACGGTTTTCTTTCAACAAGTTCATTACCTTTTTGTTTGTATGTAAAGTAATAGTTGTTATCTATTATAGACGGCATACTTGTATAATATAATCTTTCAAAATGACCCGTATAATCCATGAGTACATAAAATACGTATTTAGGTTTTGTTTTAACCGCTTTATATATATTTTCATCTCTTAATTGGTAAATTACATGCTGAATGCCCGTACTATTAATAGCCCTATTATATATAGGTCTTTTAGAATATTTTGACATCACATAGGATATAGTTTGTTCATTAGGAAAAACATAACCGTAAGCATAAGAACAACCGAAAATTATAATTGAATCCATTTTACTGTCAGGATTCATAACAGGTCTTAAATTTTTTAAATTTTCCTGATAATAGTCTTTTATAGGTCTTAATTTGATAAAATAAGAGGGAATTTTTTTAACCGATTTATATTTTTCAATAGATTTAACAACTTTTTTACTCTCATTTGCAATATGATAAAAAAATAACATATCCAAACCGACAAAGACAGCTAAAGTTATTAAAACAATTAAGAAAATTCTAAATATTTTTTTCATAATTGATATTATATACTAAATAATATTTTATAAATCAGGATAAATTTTCTTTAATTTTGGAATTAATTCCTCCCAAAGTTTTCCATTAGGATGAGAAGAAATTTCAGGTTCAAAAAAACCTTTTTTTAAATCATCTAAATTATGTATACCAATTGTATCTGCAATATCAATAACTTTTATACCTTCTTTTTCAAGTTCTGAAACCCAGTATTCATTTTGATTGTTTTCAAAAGTTAATATTATTAATTGAGGAGTATTTCCATCTACCCCCCCCCCATAAGGTTTTTAAGAGTTCATTTATAGTTTTAAAATGAAGTATAAAAAAATCAAAAAGTTTTTTATTTGGTTTTTCCCAAAAATTTATATCTACATATCTATCAATTAACTTATTTTGTATATGTCTAAAAATAGCAAAATTATAATATAAATTTAAGAAAGGTTTTCTTTCTTCTAATTTACCATTTCGATTTTTAAATCCGAAATAATAATTAATATCATCTATATTCGGGAAACAAGTATAATATAATCTTCTAAAATGCCCACTATTACCCATTAATACATAAAATATATATTTAGGTCTTGTTTTGATTTCTTTATAAAAATTTTCATCTCTCAATTGATAAATTACATGCTGAATACCCCAACCATTTATGGCTCTATTGTATATAGGTCTTTTAGAATATTTTGACATCACATAAGATATAGTTTGTTCATTAGGAAAAACATAACCGTAAGCATATGAACAACCGAAAATTATAATTGAATCCATTTTGCTGTCAGGATTCATAACAGGTCTTAAATCCAATAATTCTTTTTCGTAAGATTCTTTTAAAGATTTTAATTTGATAAAATAAGAAGGAATGCCATATGTAGTCACCCATTTTTCAACAGATTTCCTAACTTTTTTATTCTCATTTACAATATGATAAAAAAATAACATATCAAAGCTGATAAAAACACCAAAAGTTATTAAAACAGTTAATAAAATTTTAAATATTTTTTTCATAGATAAATTGTATAATATTTTTTTTAAAAATAAAATATTAATTTTTTGTTTATTTTTTCAATGAATGAAAAAAATAATGTTATAAAGAGTATAGTGAAAAAAATAATAAAGAAACGGAGATAAAAATATGGCAAAAACAATAGGCATTGACTTAGGAACAACGAACTCG
Organism: Candidatus Gastranaerophilales bacterium; assembly: GCA_947589705.1. Taxonomy (GTDB): domain Bacteria; phylum Cyanobacteriota; class Vampirovibrionia; order Gastranaerophilales; family Gastranaerophilaceae; genus Avigastranaerophilus. Next base: position 7,633 of record CANQCO010000012.1, on the reverse strand, counting down.
GTAGTTGCCGTAATGGAAGGCGGGAAGCCTACCGTTATAGCGAATGCAGAAGGTTCAAGAACAACACCTTCAATCGTAGGATTTTCAAAAACAGGCGAAAAACTTGTAGGACAATTAGCAAAACGTCAAGCAATCTTAAACCCTGATAAAACAATTATTTCTATTAAACGTCACATGGGCGAAGATTTTAAAAAGAATATTGACGGAAAAGACTATACTCCGCAAGAGATTTCAGCAATGATATTAAGGAAATTAGCTGATGATGCTTCAAATTACCTTGGAGAAAAAGTTACATCAGCAGTAATCACAGTTCCTGCATACTTTAACGACGCACAAAGACAAGCAACAAAAGACGCAGGTAAAATTGCAGGGTTAGATGTACTACGTATCGTAAACGAACCGACGGCAGCTGCTTTAGCATACGGGCTTGAAAAAGAAAAAAGTGAAAAGGTATTGGTATTCGACTTAGGCGGCGGTACATTTGATGTATCTGTTCTTGAAATCGGTGACGGCGTTCATGAAGTTCTGTCAACATCAGGTGATACTCATTTAGGCGGTGATGATTTTGACCAAAAGATTATGGATTGGCTTGTTGAAGAATTTAAGAAACAAGAAGGAATCGATTTAAAAAACGATAAACAAGCTATGCAGAGATTAAAAGAAGCTGCAGAAAAAGCTAAATGCGAATTATCATCAGTAGTTGAAACGACAATAAACTTACCGTTTATAACTGCAGACGCAAACGGTCCTAAACACTTAGACATGAGCTTAACAAGAGCAAGATTTGAAGAATTAAGCCATGATCTGCTTGAAAGATGTAAAAAACCTGTAGCAGATGCTTTAGAGCAGGCAGGTTTATCAAAAGGTGAAATAAATGAAGTTGTATTAGTAGGCGGTTCAACACGTATACCTGCTGTCCAAGCTTTAGTAAAAGAATACACGGGAAAAGACCCGAACCAATCAGTTAACCCTGATGAAGTAGTAGCTGTTGGTGCTGCTATTCAGGCAGGTGTACTTGCAGGTGAAGTTAAAGACATAGTTTTACTTGATGTAACACCTTTAACATTAGGTATTGAAACTTTAGGCGGAGTATTAACACCTTTAGTTCCGAGAAACACGACAATACCTGTTTCTAAATCACAAGTATTCTCAACGGCAGAAAACAATCAAACAGCAGTAGATATCCATGTACTTCAAGGTGAAAGACCGATGGCAAAAGATAATAAATCTTTAGGAATGTTCAGACTTGAAGGTATTGCACCTGCTATGAGAGGCATTCCTCAAATTGAAGTAACATTTGATATTGACGCAAACGGTATTGTTAATGTTTCAGCTAAAGATAAAGCTACAAACAAAGAGCAGAAAATAACGATTACAAATTCATCTAATTTGTCCGAACAGGATATAGACAGAATGGTAAAAGAAGCTGAAGCTAATGCGGAAGAAGATAAGAAACATAAAGAAGAAGCTGAAATCAGAAATAATGCCAACGGCTTATTAAGTTCAGCAGAAAGAATCGTAAAAGATTTTGAAGGCAAGATAGCTGAAGCTGATAAGACCAAACTTGAAGAACAGAAGAAAGCTCTTGAAGAAGCATTAAAAGAAAATAAATCATCCGATGAAATAAAGAAATTATCGGAAGAATTGCAGCAGACAATGTTTGCGATATCACAAGCAGCTTATTCACAAGTTCAGCAAGAAGGCGCACAGGCAAATTCAGAAAGCGCACAACAGAATGAAAACACATCATCAAATAAAAACGATGACGATGTAATCGACGCTGAATATACTAAAGAGTAGCGGAATTGCGCAGAGCAAAGCCGAGCAAAGCGAGCGAGCCCGAGGGAGCAACAACCCGACCGAGCGGAAAAACCAAAGGTTTTTAAAGCGAGGTTGCAGGGGTTGTGTGAACAGCAATTCCAAGAGGCGAAATTCCGTACGGATGAAATCCGTTATGCGAAAGCTGAAACGACGACAGGCAAAGCCGTAGGAGTGACAAGCTTGAGCGAAAAGGAATTTCAAGACAGCGGAATTGCGCAGGGCAAAGCCGAGCAAAGCGAGCGAGCCCGAGGGAGCAACAACCCGACCGAGCGGAAAAACCAAAGGTTTTTAAAGCGAGGTTGCAGGGGTTGTGCGAACAGCAATTCCAAGAGGCGAAATTCCGTACGGATGAAATCTGTTATGCGAAAGCTGAAATGACGACAGGCAAAGCCGCAGGAGTAACAAGCTTGAGCGAAAAGGAATTTCAAGAAGCGGAATTGCGCAGGGCGCCGTCAGAGCCGGTTCAAAATAAGTTAAACCAAACTTTTAAGGTGCCACTGCACCAGAGTTCGAGTTTAAAAAAAGGTTAACATAGATTGTTAACCTTTTTTTTATGTTAAAATCAAAATTAAGAGGATAATATGCACGAAATATTTATAAAAATGAATGACTTTTTTCAGGCAATGGGTGTTCAAGGTTTAGCCTTAAACTCATTTATAGAAAGCTTTTTTCTTGTTCCACCGCCTGATTTTCTGTTAATTGCAATGGATTTAGCTAATCCTAAAAAAGCTCTGTTTTATGCTTTAATTTGTACAATTGCTTCGGCATTCGGCGGTGTTATAGGATACTCAATCGGGTACTATGGCGGCAGACCTGCTTTTAATTGGTTTTTTAGAAAAGGCGGAAAAGAAAAGTTTGAAGCCGTTGAAGCTTTATATAATAAGTACGGCACTCTTGCCGTTTTCTTCTCGGCATTTACACCTATTCCTTATAAAGTTTTTACTATTGCAAGCGGTATTTTAAGTATGAATTTCTTTAAATTTATGCTCGCAAGCTTTTTTGGAAGAGGTTTAAGGTTCTTTATTGTAAGTATAGTTTTAATGCTGTTTGGCGAAGCTATTAAACAATATATTGAACTTGTTATTATTGCCGTAACCGTTTTAATTATCCTATTTTTCGTTATTCTTTACAAAAAAAGGAAATCATTAATAAAATAAGAAAGCAAATAATTTAATTCTTTCGGTTTATAAGTTATATATAATTAAAGGTTTTATATGAATATTAATCCTGTAAGTTTTAAAGGTACATTTGCCGTTCCAAGAATGAATTATCAAAAATATTACCGTCAATTTTTAGATTTTTCACTAAAAAACTCTATTGATTTAAGGCTTGGAAACAGCCAAAACTTAGATACATTATACATTCATTCTCCAGACGACAAAGATAAAAAAACATTTAAATTTTTAAAAAGACATAAAATTCCGTTTTGTTTGATTAATGAACAGAAATATTTAACCGAAGAAAGTATTAATTCAAGAATAATATTATCATACGAAGATGAAAACAATGGTAACATTCTTACATACGTTAACACTCAGAAATTAGATAAAGAGCTGAGCAAGAACAAAGAAAGTTATGTAGGCTTTAATGCCCAAAACGGTTCAAAAGAGAAGTATGATAATTTCAAAAAATATTTAAGAACAAATCAGGCAATTAATGCAACTAGTATATATTTAAGAAGGGAAAAAGACGGAAATATATACGTTAAAGTAAAAGACGGACGCCACAGGTTTGCACTACTCAGAGATATGGGACTTAAAAATATTAAAATATCAATTGAAAAAGAATCAATAGGGTTAGCTAAAGAAATAAATTTAATTTAATTTAATTTTACTGAACTAATTTTTATACTTATCGTTTTAAATATTGTAATTAAATTTTATGTATAATGTAATTGTACAAAGTATAGAAAATTATGTTTAATAAAATAAAAATAATAAGTTTAATATTAATTTTAACCTGCTCGGGTACAACTTCTTATGCAATAGAGGAAATAAAAGCAGGAGATACGCTTTCAATAAATGACTGCGTTGAACTTGCCATAAAAAACAGCCCTGAAATACAAATTAATGAGCAGTATATAGAAATGTATGATTCAAGGGTAGGTCAGAGTAAAGCCAGATATTTTCCTTCAATCGGGGCAAGTGCAGGCTATAATTTTAATAATGCCGATTCAAAATACTATTCAAACAGCAATAAAAATGTTTCCGCTCAAGTATCTTTAAACCAACTGATATACAGTTTCGGCAAAGTATTTTCACAGGTAAAAATGCAGAAATTTTATAAAATTGCAGCACAATTTGACTTGGAAAACTCGATTTTAAATACGGCAAATTCGGTTAAATCCGCATATTATGCCGTACTTGCCGCTAAAGCAAATGTTGATATTCAAAAAGCCAATGTTTTAGTTAATGAAAGGCAGTATAACAGAACAAAAGCATTTTTTGATGAAGGACTTGTTTCTAAAATAGATTTGGTGAATCAGGAAGTATATTTATCAGACGCTAAAATCAGCTTAATTAATGCTGAAAATACATATCAAAATGCAATTGTAGCTTTAAACAGCTCTATGTATATTGTAAATGCTCCCGATTATCAAATTGAAAATACGGAAACCTTTAATTTTGATAAAAACTATGCGGAAGTTAACCTTATAAATATTGCAAATACAACAACAAAAGAAGACGGAACAATAGAACCCAAAGACGCTGTGTTGACTATGCAGGTTGAAAAAAATGATATTCTTCAAAATTATAAGTTTACAAAATACCCCTATACGCTTGAAGAGTCTGTAGAAAAAGCGTATAAAAACAGACCTGATTTACTATCTATGATGGCGACACAAGATGCCGTTAAAGAAGCATTAAGCTATACAAAAAAATCATACCTGCCCGATTTAACCGGTTCGGTAGGTTACAATTGGCAGAATAACTCTTATTATTCCACTAACGGAATAAGTTTAGGTGCATTCTTATCCACAAGCAATCTTAATATAATGGACACTAAATTGAAGATTAAAGAAAGCAAGGCACAGCTTGAAATAGCGAAAAAGAATGTTGATTTAGTTAAACAAAACATATATTTTCAGGTTCAAAACGCTTATATTAACATGATTCAGCTTGAAAAGAATATTCCGTTAATGCGCACAAAAGTTAAGCAGACTCTTGAAAACTATGAACTTGCTGACGCAAGATATGAAGTAGGTTTAGGCAACTTTATAGAACTTCAGGACGCTAAAGAAAATTACAACAATGCTCAAAGAGATTATATTCAAAATATTTTCAGGTACAATGTAGCACTTGTTGACCTTCAAACGGCTATGGGGGAAAGATGAAAAAAATAATAATCGCAATATTTATAATAATATTAATCATACTTCCTTTTGCTTTTATGAAAAAAACAGGAAAAGTTAAGTATATAACTCAGGAAATAAAGCCCAGAACAATAACTCAGATAGTTGAAGCCACGGGAACAATTGAACCGGTGAATACGGTTGATATAGGTACACAGGTTTCGGGATTAATAAATGAAATTTACGTTGACTATAACTCAGAAGTTGAAAAGGGGCAATTACTGGCACAGATTGACACATCTTTATTTGAAGCACAGCTTCAACAAAGTCTTGCAAATATTAACAATGCAAAAGCAACTCTTGCAAAAAATCAAGCCATACTTGAATATGATACAAAAACATATAACAGGTATAAGAATCTGTATAAAAGGAATCTTGTGTCAAAAAACGACCTTGATTCCGCTGAATCTGCATATAAATCGGATTTAGCACAAGTAGCTTCATCTAAAGCTTCCATTATGCAAGCGCAAGCTAATTATGATACGGCAAGCGCCAATATGAGATATACAAAAATCATCTCTCCGGTTAAAGGGATTGTTATTTCAAAAGAAGTAGAAGTAGGACAGACCGTTGCAGCAAGCTTCCAAACACCTACTTTATTTACTGTTGCGGAAGACCTCAATAAAATGCGGATTGAAACAAGTGTTTCGGAAGCTGATATAGGTAAAGTTAAGGTCGGTCAGGATGTTGAATACACTCTTGACGGCTACCCCGACAGTATTTTTACTGGTAAAGTCACTCAGGTAAGATTATCACCGATTACTGAATCTAATGTTGTTACTTATACTGTTATTATTGAAGTAGAAAATGATGAGGGCAAGCTTTTACCCGGTATGACTGCTAATGTTTCAATTATTACCGATAAAAAAGAAAATGTCTTAACCGTTCCGAATCAGGCTCTTAAATTCACGGTTGAAGGCAACAAACAAAAATATGAGAAAAAAGGTATTTGGATAGATAAAAAAGGCAAACCTGTCCGTATTGATATTGAAACTGGTGTAAGCAACGAATCATATACACAAATAATATCGGATAAAATTAAAGCAGGTGACAAGGTATACACGGGCAAAGTTTTATCCGGAAAGCAAAAACAAAATATGAGAGTACCGAGATTATAGGTAAAATGAGTCTTATTGAAGTAAAACACGCTGTAAAAACATACCGTACAGGAGAAGAAAGCTTTAATGCACTTAATGATGTTTCATTAAGTATAGAAAAAGGCGAGTTTGTTGCAATTATGGGAACATCTGGTTCAGGTAAATCAACCTGCATGAATATGTTAGGCACACTTGATAAGCCAAATTCGGGCAGTTATTATCTTGACGGTGTTGATGTATTATCTTTAAAGCCTGATGAGTTGTCTGATATAAGAAATTTAAAACTCGGATTTGTTTTTCAGGGATTTAATTTAATTTCAAGGACATCCGCACTTGATAATGTAGAGTTGCCGATGATATATAAAGGAGTACCCGAAGAAGAACGCCATAAAAGGGCGAGGGAAGCTTTAAAAATAGTAGGTTTGGAAAACAGAGAAGACCACATGCCAAACCAGATGTCAGGCGGTCAGCAGCAGAGAGTTGCCATAGCCCGTGCCATAGTAAACGATGCACCGTTAATTCTGGCGGATGAGCCTACGGGTAATCTTGATACTAAAACCAGTATCGAGGTTATGGAATTTTTTGTAAACCTTAATAATAAGACGGGGAAGACTATTGTACTCGTAACCCATGAACCCGATATTGCGGAATACTGCAAAAGAGTAATCCGTTTTAAAGACGGCAGAATAGTTTCAGACCAGCCAAAAGGAGAATGGATGAAGACAAGGACAAGGCAGACATAGATGTTAGATTTCAAATCGACAATTAAAATGGCAATGATTTCACTCAAGGTGAATAAAATGCGCTCTGCCCTGACAAGTCTGGGTATTATTATCGGGGTAAGTGCGGTAATTATAATGCTTGCAATAGGAACTGGCGCAAGTAAAAAAGTTCAGGAGAATATGGAAGCAATGGGGTCAAACCTGTTGACAATCCGTTCTTCATCCGCAAGAACAGGCGGAGAAAGTATGGGAATAGGTTCAAGACCCACATTAACATTAAAAGACACAATAGCCATACAAAAAAGTATAGCAAATATTGATGCTGTTGCGCCTGCTTCAAATCAAAGCAAACAATTGATGTACGGCAATCAAAACTGGCAATCCACGGTATACGGAACGACACCGCCATATCTGTATATTAAAAATTATGAAATAGATGAAGGCAGATGTTTTTCCTTTGAGGATATAAAAAACAGCGCCAAAGTTGCCGTTATAGGTTCGACTGTAGCTGCAGAGCTTTTTGGTGATGTATCTCCCGTCAATAAGGTTATAAGAGTAGGTAATGTGCCTTTTAAAGTTTTAGGCACACTTAAAACCAAAGGTTCAACAGGCCCGTTTGATCAGGATGATTTAATATTTAT
>CANQCO010000011.1 GCA_947589705.1 Candidatus Gastranaerophilales bacterium | reverse complement strand
GGTGAATATTTAGAAAAACATCCGCCTGTAGATACTATTCAAATTCCTGAAAGTTCTTGGGGACAAGGCGGTCATTTCTATGTATGGATGAACCATTTAACAGAATGGATGTGGCCTATTATTCATGCCTGTGAAAAAAGAATTATCAGTATTGTTTCAAATTATGAAAAAATACCCGAAGATAAATTACTTCATAGAGCTTTAAATCAATTGGCAAGAGAGAATCTTCTGCTTCAAAGTTCTGATTGGCCTTTCTTAATTACAACTTGGCAGGCTAAAGATTATGCAACAGACAGATTTAGAGAACACGTCGAAAGATTTGAAAAAATAGCCGATATGATTGAAGCTAATAATATTGATGATAATGAATTAAAGAAAATTGAATCTATAGACAATTGCTTCCCTGTTATAGATTACAGGGTATATCTGCCGATTGAAGAAGGCGTTATTCCTCAGCAGGAGGCTAAACTGGCACCTTTATATAATTAAACAAATTATTTAAATAAAATAAAGAGGCTTATAAAATTTCAGCCTCTTTATTTTTTAATATTAATTTTGCAATTTCTAAATCAATGGGATATGTAATTTTAATATTATTTTCACTTCCCAATACAGTATAAATATCAGCTAAATTATACCTGACAACAAGTCCGCAATCATCTGTAATATCAGAGGCTTTATCATTTAATGCAAGTTCGTGCGCCTTTTTTATTATTTGATATTTAAAACATTGTGGTGTCTGGCAGCGCCTTAAAGTTTTTCTTTTTGGAATTGACTTTATAATATTATTTTCATCAATTTGTACGATAGTATCAGAGGATTCTATAGCGACATTGACGGCTTTATGAATTTTTAATGCCTCAAGGCAGTCGTCAATTATTCTGCTGCTTACAAAAGGTCTTACAGCGTCATGAATCAAAACAACGGAATCAGAGTCTTTTACTGCGCTAATTCCGATATAAGAGCTTTCCTGTCTTGTTTTTCCTCCTGGTAAAATATCAATAATTTTTTTATAGTTATTTTTATTTAGAATTTCTTTTGTTTTATCAATAAAAAGAGGGTTAGAAACAATAATTAATTCATCAATATCATTGTGAAATTCAAAAGCTTCAACAGAATATTCGAGAATTGATTTATCGTTAATAGTGCAGAATTGTTTTGGTAATTCGCTGCTGAATCGTGAACCCGTGCCTGAGGCTAATATTATTGCCGTTTTTTTCATTGTAAATCCTATTTATCAGAACGAATTATAACACCTGAAACTTCTTTTTGTAAATTAAGTGAATCCTGCAGACTTTTTTTAAGTTCAGCTGCCGTATTAGCGTTATAGAATTTTCCTGATGTAACAAGAGCTACACATTTAAGCTGATTATTTGCATCTTGATCGCCTATTGCAAGTGCAATAACATCAATTCTAATATCATCCCTATGCTTCATAAGATCAATAATAAAATCACACGGGCTTTCATCACAGTTTTCACCGCCATCACTTATCAGAATTATTCTTTTTTTTGAAGTTGTTTCAGGAAAATCAAAAAAGGCTGCCTGTTTTAATGAATATGTTATCGGTGTCCAACCTACAGCATTAATCGAGCTTAATTTAGAATATATATTTACGGTATTATTAGCCTGAATGGGAGAAATTAATTGTGAAGCAGTGCAGCTTTGTCTTGGCGTAAACCCTGTTCTATGCCCATATACTCTAAAACCTACCTGTGTTTTAGGCGGTATCATCTGTAGTATTTCCTTCATCGTTGATAGCGCAATATTAAGTTTTGTTGTATGTCCCATTCTCTCATTCATACTGTTTGAAAAATCGACTATAAACAGTACTTTTTCACCTGAATCATTGTCTTTTATTTCGCTATTATATTTATATGTGTCCGGAGTTGAATATGTAAAATTCGGTTCAGCTCCAATTTTTTGTATATTAAAACACAATATAAAAGCTAATATAAAAAGACTTATAATATTCTTTTTCATAATTTCACCCGTAAAATTTTATAATACTATACTAGCAAAAATTATATACGGTGTCATTATCCTATAGTTAATCTTAAATATCAAATTCAAAAGCATAATTATTATATCTTATAATTGAATTCTTAGGAAGCCGAGTAGGAGGGAATTTAACCGTTGTATCATATTCTAATTTAATGTCAGGTTTTGGTGGTACGTAATCTTCATCTGAAAATCCGGTGTCTAAATTATTTTCAGTATTCTGAGCAGTCATATCAACAGGAATAAATGAAAAAGCATTTCTAAATACATTTTTAAAATTATCTGCATTATCAACTGTGTAAAAGTGTCCTTTAGCGGAATCAGAAATACATGACAGTTGAGAATAATCATTTTTATTTAAAGTTATACCAATGACATCAATTGTAATATCATTTCTTTTTTGCATTACAGACCTAATATACCTGCAAGGATCACCGCCGCAATTTTCTCTTCCGTCCGTAACAAGTATTATTCTTTTTTTTGAGTTAATACTGTTAAAATCACTGCCTTCTATTGCTTGCTGTAGAGAATAATAAATAGGAGTTGCACCTCTTGGCTGTGTTTGAGATAACTTTTCGGATATTAACAAATTATTATCACTGTTTATTGGTATTATTAATTTAGAAGCGGTACAAAATATTTCATATCTCTGTTTATTGGAATTAAAAGTTCTCATATCAACAGTACTGCCGAGACCAAATATTCTCATTCCAATTTTCGTTGTTTTTGGTATCTGTCTTAATATTGAATTAATTGTATCTATTAAAAGAATATAACGCTTTGTATCGCCAAGAGGCTCATTCATACTTTTTGAAAAGTCAAGTATTAATAATACTTCTTCATCAGTTGAAATTTTACTGCCAAGATTCTCATCTATTTCGTTATTCTGATTATATGTATAATTTCCATCAAAAGCTTCATAAGAAGTTGTTTTTTGAGGAACTATTATAAGAAACAAAAATATTAATATAATGCCTAAAGTATTTTTTATCAAATTTTTTTTCCTTTTATAGCATTAGTTTATCAAAATTATTAATTTTAGTCACTATTTATTAAATTCAAAAAAATAATTTTTATATTTTATTGTATTATCATAATATTTTTTTTGAGGCATAGGTTGAAATTCTTTTAAATTTTTATCATCTTTTATAATTGAAATTTGTTGTAGGGGCATAGTATTTATTATATTTTCAAATGCAATAGAAAAATCTGTTTCTGAGTTAACTTGAATCATTTTGCCTTTAGTTGTCGAAGTTAAGCATTCCAGTTGAGACAGTTCATCATTATTAGAAGTAAAGGAAATGACATCAATTTTTATATCATCTCTTGTATTCATAATCTGCTGTATATAATTGCAAGGATTCTCATTGCAGCTTTCAGCTCCGTCTGTTATTAATATTATATGTTTTAATTCATTATTATTACTAAAATCATTATTAATTGCTAACGATAAACTGTATTTAAGCGGAGTAACACCTAAAGGAATAATTGTATCAAGTGATGAAGAAATATTTTCAATATTGTTAGTGCTTATGGGATTAAGTAATTCTGTTGCACTACATAGTTTTTCAGGAGAGAGAAGATACTGAAATATATATTCATCAGGCTTAATTCCTATTATTCTTAATCCTATTTTTTTATCGGGAGGTATATTCTGTAATACATTTTTTGCTGCTCTTGTTGCCTGTAAATATTTTGGTGTACCATTTAAATTCTCAAGCATTGACACAGAAGAATCAAATAATATTAATGTTTCTTCTCCAAATGCACAATTATTAAATATACAAAATATGCCAAATAGTAAACAAATTATTTTTATATATTTTACCATATTAAACATAGTAACATACAATTAAAAAAGAAGAGAAGCTAAATTTAACTTCTCATTCTTTCTAATATATAAACCTAACAACCTATGCCTAACATTTTCTTGTACCAACTAAAAGTTTCAATATCACAACCATTAAATGTTGTTTTTAAAGATTGTTTTTTTAAATATTTTTCAAATTCTTCCGTAAATTTAGAAGTAATAGTTTGAGAACCGTTAGATAACTCAGTAGCAGTGTTTGACATAGGAACCTCCATTTTTATTAATACCTTTATGAAATGCAGCTATTTATATATTTTATTTTAACATTTTTATTTCTTGTTTGCATTTAATATCGGAGATATACTACAGAATTATTCTTTCTTGACTGAATTTTGAATATGTAAAATTTAATTAATTAAATTGTTTTTATAATAATAAGAATTACATGAAATCAGGATTAATAGAAAGCCATTTATAAGGTTGATTTTGTTGGGATTCAGGAATATCAATAATAAACGTACCGCCATATTTCCCTCTTGAAAAAGTAATATAACCCTGTTCGGCTATTGAATTTAGTGCTTTACGAATTGTATTAGTACTAACCTGAAATTTAGCAGATAAATCTTTCATTGAAGGAAGCTTATCACCTGCCTTAAAATCAGACTTAATAAAATTAATAATTTTATTTTCAATTTTTCTGTAACTATAAAAAGAAGCATCATTAGCATCAGCAAAAATAGTAACATCAGCTATAGTATCGAAAGGATTTTGAGCAAGTATAGTTCCATATCTGCCTCTTCTTGATATTAAAATACCTTCTTTATTAAGCTTAGAAATGGAATCATGGATTGTTTTAATGCTAACGTTAAAATGTAAGGCAAAGAAATCATGCGGTGGTATTTTTTCACCAATTGTAAAATGATTTGCGAGATATAATTTAATATCCTCGGTTATTTTTGATACAAGAGTATCTGCTTTTATAATTTCGCTTTGTTTCATTTCTTCAAAAGAAAGTTCAGGATATTTAACAAGAACCCAATTAGATTCACAGCCTCTTATTTGTCTTGATTCAAGAATACCTTCTTTTTTCAAAAATTCATATGCAAGTCTTGCTGTATTTTGAGATATACCTAGTATTTCAGCCATTTTTCTTGCCGAACAAATATGTTTATTTAAAATAAAATCTTTTTGAATAATATATTTTTTTATTGCAAGAACTGTTTTATCACGCTTTGATGTAGATTTTTTTAAAGCTGTTATGGGATTTGTAATATTAGAAACTAACGTACCTATTCTTTGTTTTGATTTTAAATATCCTTCATCCTCGGCATATCTTATAGCATTTTGCACTGTTCCTATACTAACTCCTAAATAATCAGATATTTCATTTTTGGATGGAAGTATATCATTTTCTTTTATTTGATTTTTTTTTATAGCGCCTAACAGCCAGTTAATAATCCATTTTTTTATTAGGGAATCTTTTGCTTCAAATGATGAATTAAAATTAGGAATTTCTACAGGAAGTTCATTAATGTTTATTTTTCTCGTTGCCAATTTAATATCAGACATAAATCCTCCGATTTTTTTATTTATTATAAGTCACATTATTATAATTTTTGTTATTTTATAAAATAATTTTAATATTTCGTAACTTTAAATAAATAATTATACAATGCCTTCTTTTATGGCTTTAACGGCAGCTTGCGTTCTGTCATCAACAAGAAGCTTTTGTATAATGTTACAGACATGGGCCTTAGCAGTATGTTCACTTATACAAAGTTCTTGGGCTATATCATTATTAGATTTGCCTTCAACAACAAGCTTGAGAACTTCATATTCTCTTTGAGTAAGATTAGAGTGCGTATTCCTAAAGATAACTCTTGAAGTTTTTTTAGCCGGTATAATATTTTGTGAATTATCTCTTAAAACAGGTACAATTTTTGGATCAAGCCACATTGCACCGTCATTGACCGTTTTAACTATATAAATTAAAATATCCGTATTTATATCTTTAATAACGTATGCGTAAGCACCGAAAGACAGTGATTTAATTACTTCTTCAGAAGAATTGTGAGAGGACAGTATAATTGTTTTTGATTCACAATTATTATTCTCAAGTTCTTGCAGGACTTTTATTCCTGATATATCAGGCAGTGCAATATCAAGTAAAATAACGTCCGGCTTGTATTTAACCGCCTTATTTATCGCTTCTTTTCCTGATTCAGCTTCAGCTATCACTTCAAATCCATCTGTTTCATCAAACAGTGTCTTTATTCCCACTCGTATAAGTTTATGGTCTTCTACAAGCATTAACCTTATATTGTTAATGTCCATTTTAACCTCCACTCTATATTAATTTTTTATTTTATTTTCTTTATCCCCCTCTTTTTATTTTTATGTTTATTTATTTTTTTTTGAAAAAATATTATTAAAATAAAAATTTAAATTAGTTCATTAAATAATATCTAATAGATATATAACAATAACAAATTGAGATTATTTATATATATCGAGAAGATATTAGTAATTTTTAGAAAACTGAGTTCTTGATTGCCTGGATGAAATATCTTGTTCAGCTTGTCTATTTTTTATTATTTCAATATCGGATAAAGAAAAATTATAATCTTTATATGTTATACCGCTTTTAGTTTCAATTAATTTTAAATCATAAGAATTAAGTTTGTTTTTTATTTTATTAGAATTAAAAGAAGCAATCGTTCCCATATCAGATTCATCTACTAAAATTTTTCCTACTGAAAAACCGAGTTCAACTAAAGCACTTCTAAATGGAGTAGACTTTGAATATGTCACGATAACAGAATTATCATCTATATGTTTTTTTATTTCAGACAGAAAATTAATTGTCCATAAACTTGGTTGTTTTTTAGGGGTATATGCGTCAAGAAAAATAACATCATATGTCTTTTTTGTTTCAAGTATGTATTTCCTTGCATCAGCAACATGATAATAAATTAGTGAGTTCTTATAAATATTATGTTTTAATTCATTATACATGCTATTAGAAATATAATTATAATATATATTATGTACAAATTGATTTTTAGTAAGTTGACCATTATTTATATTAAAAGAGTTTATAATAAACTCAATAAGATTCATCATAGAGGGTGAGAAAAATTCAGCATTGGTTAAACTATATATTTTTTTTATTAAGTTATAAATATCAAATATGGAATATTCATTTCTTATAATCATTTGCAGAAGATGTAAATTTATATCAATATCATTGAATCCGTCAACTAAAAATGGTGAGGTGAAAAATAAATTTATATCAGTATCTATACAATCTATACAAACTGATTTATTTTTTAATTTGTATAATGCAGCTTTTAAATTGTATCCAACACCTGAGCATATATCTAAAATATTTATATTGTTTTTATTTTTATAAAATTCGTCAAAATCAACAGGGTTAATAAATTTATCAAAGGCTTCTTTTTTCGCGCCCGTTTTTGAGTGAAGTATGTCTTTCATATCTTCACAATATATTCCCGTTGAATTATCATCCGTCTTATAAAATTTATAATTATTCATCTATCTATTATATGATAAATTAATTATTTACTACAATCTATTCGATATATATAAATAATACTACTAGATTATTGATATATATCTAGTAGATATTAAATATTAACAATTTTAAAAAGTTTTATTTTTTTTTAAATAATTATAAAATTATTTAGAGGTAATTATGAAATATGATTTAATAGTTTATGGCGGAGGAACATCCGGAATTGCTTCCGCATATATTGCGGCAAAATATGGAGTAAATACACTTCTTGTAGAAAAAGCTGATGTACTTGGCGGAGCTATTACACAAGGTCTTGTTGTCCCTTGCATGAAAACCGAATCATTAAATATTAATACCGAATTTTATAATGACTTAAAGAATTTTGCCGATAAATATAATGCCAGAATCACATATAGTGACGGGAATGAAGGATGGTTTAATCCGGAACTATTGAAAATTGTATTCGACAGTATGCTTTCATCTGTTAAATGCAATGTTTTATTCTCTTCTCATCCTTTAACTATTAAATTTTTAACTGAAAATAATATTTTTAACTCTGTTATAAATCACAAAGTGTTATCGCTATATATTGAATCGAAATATATTATCGACGCAACTTCAAACGGAGAAATATTTAAACTTTTAGATTGCGATTTTCAAAATTCAAATGATAAATTTCAAAGTCCTTCTCTTCGCTTTATTTTATCAGGTGTTAATTTAGAAAAGTTTTCTAATTGGATAATGGAACTTGATAAAAACAGGGATATTACTACTTCGAGCAAAATAAACGGAGCCATTCATCTTTCTACTGCATATACGTGGAATAATGATAAAAAATGGGCTTTAGAGCCTGTATTTAAGCAGGCAGTTCGTGATGGAGCATTAGAATATGAGGATACTGCTTATTTTCAAATATTTACTATCGCTAATATGCCTGAGTCTGTTGCTTTTAACTGCCCAAGAATAATATTAGATGATAGCGAAAACCCTAATGACCCGTTTGTATATTCAAGAGCTTTAAAGCAAGGCAGAGAAAGAATATACAGGTTATGGAATTTCTGCAAAAAATATTTCCCGGGATTTGAAAATTCTTATATATCTCATATTTCTGATATACTGGGTATTCGTGAGTCATATAGAGTCAAATGCAAATATACTATGACAAAAGATAATATAATTAATTCAAAAAAGCCTAGAAATATTGCTTTAGCTTCAAATTATCCAATAGATGTTCATTCAAATACTAAAGATAATGACAAATTAGAATTTACAAATAATACATATTACTTACCGCTTGAAGCATTAATCTCTGATAAGTATGATAATTTATATGCTGTTGGCAGAATACTCAGTGCAGATTTTGAATCTCAAGGAGCATTGAGGACACAAGTAAACTGTTTCTCAATGGGAGAAGCTGCTGCAAAAGACATAGTATCTAATCTAAATAAAAAGCAGTAACAACTTTATGTGAATCTTCGGCATGCTGAATAGCTTTATGAAGTGTATTTGAAGTATGAGATAAGAAGCAAATTAACTGCTGGCACTCATCAATAATCTCTCTGTTACAAATTCTGCTTGCATCAGCTAATGTCATCATAGATCTGTCCGGATGTTCAATAATATTAGGGACACCTATTAATTGGTCTTGAACGTCTGATGGCTGCTGACCTATTGTCTGAGGCAGAATTACTCTCAATTTATCAGGATTTGCTTTCATAGCGCCTCTTATAGCCGCAGCATTAGTACCTGAAGAACCTCCGCTTGTTATTACCGTATTACCTTGTATTACAAGAGCATAAGATAAAATTTCTATTATCTGCTGATGAGTAATAGGCAAGTTTCTAGAACCGATTATTGCCACTTTTTTTGCCGATTGTTGTATTGTTGCAAGTTCCATTGCCAAAGCATCAAGCGTATTTGAATCTGTTGTTTTTACCGTATCCAAATCATCATCAAGCGGTACCATAATCTGTTGTTCATTTTTTTTCTCGTCAGACATATTTTTTCCTAATTTAGCTAAATAAATATTTTTATAATATAATTTATAATAGCACAAATTAAAAAAAATAAAAGATACATGTCAAATATTTTAGAGGGATTAAACAGAGAACAAAAAGAAGCAGTATTACAAGACAAGGGAACCATCCTTGTTCTTGCCGGTGCTGGCTGCGGAAAGACAAAAGTACTTACAACAAGAATCGCTAATCTTGTTAATTCCGGTGTTTCTCCTTATGAAATCCTTGCTGTTACTTTTACAAATAAGGCTGCAAAAGAAATGGTGCAAAGGCTTTCTTCCATGATTGGTGAAGATAAAGCAAAAAAAATGTGGATTGGTACTTTCCATTCAATATCAGGAAGAATACTCAGAACTGATATTCAGGAATATATCGACGAAAACGGTAAATCTTATGATAATAAATTCGTTATTTATGATGATACAGATTCTAATACTATTTTAAAAACAGCTATAAAAAATTGCTCTTTGGATGAAAAAATTTATCAGCCTAAACTTCTAAAAACTATTATTTCAAATGCGAAAAATAAAATGCTTGACGCATATTCATACGCAACTAAAGCCAGAGACTTTAGAACAGAAAAATATGCTCAAATTTTTATGGAATATCAAAAGCTTCTTCAAAATAATAATGCGCTTGATTTTGATGATATGCTTGTTTTGGCTGTAAAATTGCTCGAAAACTCAAATATTGTAAGAGAAAAATATTTTAACAGATTTAAACATATTCTTGTTGATGAGTTTCAAGATACTAACTTATGCCAGTATAAATTAATTCAATCAATATATACCAATAATAAGGACGAAGAAGATATTCCCGAAGAAAAAAGTCTTTGTGTTGTGGGTGATGTTGACCAATCAATTTACAGCTGGCGCGGGGCTGATTATAGAATAATCCTTAATCTTCAATCTACTTTTAAAAAAACTCATCTTGTAAAACTCGAACAAAATTACCGTTCTGTTGAAACAATCCTTAATGCAGCAAACACTGTTATCTGCAATAATAAACAGAGAATAAGCAAAAATTTATATTCTAATCTCGGAAAAGGAAATAAAATCAGCCTTTATGAAGCTAATGATGAAGGTGATGAAGCTATGAATCTTATTAGAGAAATTAAACGGCTTTCTCTTACCGAGTCACTATCTGATATGGCTGTTTTATACAGAACTAACTCTCAATCAAGAGCCATTGAAGAGGCTTGTATGGCGTCTAATATCCCTTATAAAGTTGTTGGCGGATTAAAATTTTATGATCGTAAAGAGATAAAAGACATTATTGCATATTTAAAACTAATCTATAACCCTTCTGATTCTCAAAGTTTAAAAAGAATAATTAATGTTCCAAAGCGCTCTATCGGCCCTGCTACTGTTGATAAACTGCTTGAGATTGCAAACAGTTCAGATACAAAATTTATCAATATCTTAACTAATATAGAAAATTATGACGAATTTTCATCTGCTGTTCAAATAAAGTTAAAAGGCTTTTATGAACTTATAAAAGATTTTCAAAGTGCCTTCTATAAAATGGATTTACCTTCTTTTATAGGCTACATCCTTGAAAAATCTCAATATATCCAAGACATAAAGGATAATGAAGATGAAACAACGGCTGAATCAAGAATTGACAACTTGCAGGAATTTTTAAGCGTAGCTAAAGAATTTACTCCGCAAGATGAAGACATATTGGGTGAGTTTCTCTCTCAAGTTTCTTTGGTAAGTGACATTGATTCTTATACCGATGACTCTAAATCTCTTACTTTAATGACTCTTCATAGCGCAAAAGGTCTTGAATTTGATACGGTTTTTCTCTCAGGGCTTGAAGAAGGAATATTCCCTCATAACCGTTCTCTTGATTCTCCTTCTGAAATGGAAGAAGAAAGAAGACTTATGTATGTCGGTATTACAAGAGCTAAAAAAAATCTTTTCTTAAGTTACGCAAAAAGAAGAAAAATGTGGGGTGAATATAAATACTACAATCCAAGCAGATTTTTAACTGAAATTCCCCAAGAACTATTAGATTATAGTCAATCTGAAAATTCTTCAGACTCTTTTACTTTCAAAACGGCAGTTAATACAATCAAATCTCGCAGTAATATTTCTGAAAATCCTGATGGAAGCATTAAATCCGTTTCATCTTTTGGCAAAAATTTTGTTGCACCTTCAAAAAAAGTCAGCCATAATACAAGTTTTGTTATTAAAAAAAATCCGCATAAATCTTCCAATGATGAAGAACGCATAAAAAATCTTTTAGAAGATAATCCAATAAAAAAGCTGGTTCTTGAAAAACAAAGCAGAGAACAAAAAAATTCTGATATTAGCAAAAATATTAATTATTCTGATAACCTAAAAGCAGGTGACAGAGTTTTTCACCCAAAATTCGGCATAGGAAAAATTACTGAAATAAAGGAAATTGGTTCATCTTCTATGTATATTGTAGATTTTTCTACACAGGGGATTAAAGCACTTGATGCGGCTTTTGCACAGTTAAAGAAATTTTAGTAACCGTTTTTTGCCCTTTGTATGTCTATATTTAGTACTAAATCTTTCATTTTAGGCTGATAATTCGATGAACTGTTGAAATTTTCAGAATATATTACTTTTTTTATCTTTACAAATCTCGTAGATATAGGCAATTCAGATATTTGTTCTTTATTTCTGTTTTTAGCTTTTATATTCGGATTTCTTAAATCTTTCCTTATATAACTCGATAAACCTGCAACAACTTCAATATTGTCAGAACTATATGTGCTGGGCAGAGGTTTTGTTTTATTTAATGTTTTTATAGCAGCTACAGCTTTTTTATCAAGCTGAGAGATACCTGATGTCTTATATAGTTTTACATCTTCAATTGTTCCGTCCTGCTTAATTTTAAAATATACATCCGATGTATAATTGGCTCTATAAACAGGTGCATTCCAAGCTTTATCCAACTCCAGTTTTAACTGCTTTATATATAAACTAAAATCCTCTGACGCATTTGCTGTCATATTTGATACTAATATTATGAAAAACAATACTATTATTTTTTTTAACATACACATATTCCTACTTATTTTATATATAAAGCATACAATTATAATACAAATATTGCAGTGATTTAATTCAAGACTTTTACATTATTTAACGTTTTTTAATACAGCAATTGTCTCAACATGGTAAGTGTTTGGAAACATATCAATCGGCTGTATATACTCAGGAATAAATGAATTTTCAATAAGAAATTTCATATCTCTAGCTAATGTGGCAACATTACAACTTATATATATAAGATATTTATCTGTAAGTTTTATAAGGTTTTTAAGAGATTCAGTGCTGCAGCCTTTCCTTGGAGGGTCTGTAATCGATATATCAAATTTCACACCTTTGGCTATTAATTCATTGAAGCTTTTTGCCGCATCACCATTTATAATTTCAACATTCTTACAGTTGTTAATTTTAATGTTTTCTATTGCGTCATTTGACGCAGATTTGACTTCTTCTATACAAACAACTTTGTGTGCTATGTCGCTCAACCATATCCCAAAACTGGACACTCCCGAATATGCGTCTAAAATTGTAGGAGTTTTAACTCTTTCTGCTACTATATCTTTTACTTTGTTAAATATAATTTGAGCACAATCAGGATTGACCTGAAAAAAACTGTTTGCACTTACTTTATATTTTATACCGGACAAATTTTCAAAATAATAGTCATTCCCTATTATTTTTTCAGTTATTTTTCCCATTATTACATTTGTTTTTTGCGTATTATAGTTTACGCAAATTCCTTTTATTGCTTCATATTTGTTGCACAATATTTCTGAGAGAATCTTTAATCTTTTATCAATATTATTACTATTAATTACAAAAATAATAATAATTTCTTTTGTATTATTTGAATACCTGTATATAATATGCCTTATAAGTCCTGTTTGTGATTTTTCTTTGTAACCGGAAATATGTAATCTCTCAATTTCCGTTTTAATAAATTCATTTATGTCATTTATAACAGGATTTTGCATTGGGCAGTATTTTATATTAACAAGCTCATGAGAATCAATTTTATAATATCCGGATACTATTCTGCCTGACTTTTTCTCCGTGACAGGATATTGAACTTTACATCTGTACTCTGTAGTTTTAGGAGAAGGTATTGTTTTTTCAATTATATAATTATTTTGTGTAATATTTTTTATTGTTTCAAAAACTATATTCTGTTTTTCAATTAACTGTCTTTCATATTTAATATGCTGCCAGCTGCAGCTTCCGCATATCGAGCTTAAAGGACATAGAGGTTTTACTCTGTATTGAGACGGCTCAATTATCTCTTTTATTTCTGCTGTCAGATAGTTCTTATTTTCTTTTATAATTTTAATTTTTAAAACATCATCACTACAAGCATTTTTAATGAATACAGGCAATGAACTAATTCTTGCAAGTCCATCACCTTCATTAATCATTTTTTCAACTTTTACGGTATATTCATTATTTATGTACATAATTATCAAGCTCTTCTTTTATTGAATTAACAACCTCTTGCCAATCAGAGTTTGAGGTTTGTCTGAATATTTTTACGCTGTCATACCAAGGTGTTGTATTATTATCTTTAAACCAGCGCCATTCTGCAACATTTGGAAGCATTAGAAATGTTTTGACTCCTAAGGCACCTGCAATATGAACTATTGATGAATCAATTGTAACCAGTATATCTATATTTTTAAGAAGTGAAGCTGTATCATTATAATTTTTTATATATTCTTTTAACGGCTGAGTATTTTTTATTTTAGTTTCATTCATTTGAAATGAATAAAATTTATAATTATTATTCCTAGTTAACTGTTCAATATATTTAACGGGAATTGCTCTATTTTTTAAAATATTCTTGTTTCCCTCTACTACAATACCAATTTTGGTATTTGAAGTTTTAAATATTTCAAGTTTGGAATAGGCTTCACTTTTTTCTCTTTCATCTTTTAAATATCCGTTTGAATATGGAATATTATCAAAATCAATATTCAGAGCTAACGGCAAAGACATTAAAGGAATTACAATATCATAGTCTTGTTTTATTTTGTATTTCGGTATAACATCAACATCCTTAAAAGATTGAGATAGAATATCTATAATTTCTCTATCGGTTTGAAGTATTACTTGTTTTGCAATTTTTTGCAAAAAAGGAATATATCTTGAAAACATTATGGTATCACCAAGCCCGCAATCAGAATATAAAAGAACTGTCTTATCTTTAAGTGAGCAACCCTGCTGCCAAATGTTTTTTTTATAAAGTTTTGAAAAATTTGTATCTATACTTCTTTTAATATATAAAGGCATTCCTTTTTGAAAATTTTTATCGGCTAAATAAAGCATACCAAGAGAAATTGAACTTTGAATTAAATTAGGATCTTCTTTTACAATATATTCTAATATTTCATATGCCGATTTTGTATCTCCGAGATATTTTAATGCCATAGCTTTGCCGTGCATATAATTTAAATCGAAAGGTTTTATTTTTAAGGCTTCTAAATAGAAATTTAGAGCCGTTTTGTAATTTCCTAAATCCATATAATTTTGCGCCAAAAGAGAATAAGCATCAGATGAATGATTATTATTTTTTACAAATTCTGTTAATATATCTATACTTTTGCTGTTTTGTCTTAATTTTTTATATATTTCAGCCAGATTTAATACAACATTTTCTTCACTAGGCGATATTTCATAGGCTTTCAAAATATATTTAAGTGCTTCTTCTTTATCATCTTTTTTAGATATGGAGCAAAGATTAACAAGCGCCTGAACATAATCAGACTTCAATTTTAGAGCCATGATATAGTTGTTTTTTGCTTTATCAAAACATTCGATATAAGAATACAATACACCAAGATTATAGTAATATGATGGCTCATTTTTATTAATATAAACAGCTTTTTCTAATTTTTCTATTGCTTTTTTATATTCTTTTTCTTCTTGATATAAAGAAGATAAAGCAACTTGAGCCTCTTCATTTTCGGGAAATTTTTCTAATAGTTCAACAGCTTCATCTTTTCTTGAAAAATCTTTATAAATATTAAAAAGATTATAAGCACAATTAAATTTGTCAGGCTTTATTTTTAATGCTGATTTATAAGCTAATATAGCATTATCCAAATTTCCTATAGCTTTATATGCTATCCCGAGGGAATAGTAAATATCATCATTTTTCTCATATTCCAGAGCTTTATTAAACAATTTTACAGCATTTTCGCTTTCACCATTATATAAATATGCTTTGGCAAGATTTGAAATGATATATGCAGATTCCTTTAAGATAACAGCTTTTGATAATAATTCTATTGCCTGTTTAGTTTTCCCTTTTGAAAGACATAATACTCCGTATAAATTCAATAAATTAACATCATCTGATGAAATTTCAATCAGCTGTTTATATATTTTTTCAGCTTCATCCAATTTATTTTGGGAATGAAGTTTAAATGCTATATTCATCAGCTCGTAATATTTATTATTCATACAACTAAATGATAATAAATAACAAATGTTTTATCAAGTTAATTAAGAGCATACTTCAGGAAGTTTTGAAATGTCAAAACCAAGTTTATCAAGATACTCAAAAACGGGACCTTTCTTATCTTTTTGTATCCAGCTGAAATCTTCTTGAAGCGAGTCATTTACCATTCTATTATATTTATCGGGTTCGTCAAAATATATTTTTAACCCTTTCTTCATCGCTTCATAGAATCCTTTCGCCGATAATGTTTTTGAAGCGTCAGTTAAAATACCGTTAGTTTTACCGTTTCTGTTAACAGTATCAACAATCCCACCTACACTGCTTCCTATTACGGGAGTGGCAACAGCAAAAGATTCTCCTTGAGTTAACCCGCAAGGTTCAAATATTGATGGAAGCAAGAAAAAGTCTGATGCGGACATCATTGCTGCCATTGGTGCAAAACCATGTGCAAATATTACTCTGTTTGAATCTTCGCTTGTTAATTTATTATTTTTTAAATCTTCTATATATTTTCTGATAGCACCGCCTTCGCCATCTTGACCTGCTAAATAAAATATAGGTTTTGGTTTATTCGGAAAATCTTTTTCCCAATTTTTCATTAATATCTTAATTGCCTCTGTCATTATATTAATTCCTTTTTGAGAAACTAATCTTCCGACAGATGTTATTATAGGTGTATCAATTATTTCTTTATCCGTTAAAACAGGCAATTTTGTATTATTTTTTTCATCTACCAACTCTAATTTTGTTGTTAATTTTCTTACATTTTCAACATCTTCACTTTTATCGGATAAATCATTTTTCTTTGAAAAAGGAAGAATAAAATTATTATAGAAATTAACTTTATTTTCTTGCCTTGATTTGATAACATCAGATAAAGCAGAAGTTTTGGAGTATGTTTTAAAATCAAGCCCCGTTGTATTTTTTATATTATTTTTTTTCGCTTCAATTGATAAATTATTAAAGTCGTTACCGTTAATAATACCAACTAAAGAACCTGCTTTCATTTTCTGCGTTAAAGCCCAAGCAAGTTCACCTGATAATTCAGGATGTTTACCCGATGTTAATTCATCTGCATAATTTTGTGAAACAGGATGAAAATAGTCACTTAGAACTATACCCATATTTAACAGGTTTGTATGATTTTCCCAACTATTATCTTTATTTAAAATTAATACATTATCCAGATTTTTTAATCCTTTATCGTCAGGGTTTGTTTTTGAAGCATCTGTATCCGCATTTTGAACAATATCATATGTATAATTATCAAATAAAGTATTTAAAATATTTGAAGTCGAATCTTTTCTTTGCGTATTATTGTTGTTATTTATGGTAGAGCCTTGATACATAGCGTTATGCCCAATTGTTATAATTCGCATGTTTTTTATTTTATCAGCCGCTGTATCATTTAATTGTCCGTAGGCATTTTCCATTGGAGCTTTATATCTTGCTAAAGCAGCAATAGGAGAAGCCTGCCAGTCATTTAATATCATTCCGTCGGGACTTTTTATAGAATTAAAAGCTTCGGCATTTTCGATTACAAGATTATTAACAGCTGTTATATCTTCTTTTAATTTTGCAAAATCATAAACTGCCTTAGAAAAGAAAGCAAATTTTTCGGCTTCTTCACTCTTATTGCCTGTCTCATATATTGTTCCGTTAAAATAATTATCGTTTTTTACAAAAATCAACTGTTTATTATTTCCGTACTTATCCTTCGAATTATATACATAGAAGTCAACATTCTCAGTTTTTGACTTTCTACCCTGATAGGTATCTGTTTTAAAGGAAGCAACTTTATCCAATTTAAAGACCTTGCCTTTATATGTATATGTATATTTCCCGTTTTCCTCCTTGAAATTTGCAATTCCTTTTTGTTGATACATGGGAATAAAAGTAGGAATTTGAATACCCAATCTTGTAATATTATTTTGTATTTCGACAGGTACAGAGCCTAACCCTCCCTCTTTTACCGGAGCAAACTCTGATGTTACAGACCAAAGCACAGGATTCTCTTTTTCAATTTTAATATCATTCGGTGATTCAAAGAGATATTTCCTGCCTGCATTTTTTATTTCTAAAATAGCTTGATTATATTTTTGCGTATTTTTATTTAATGAATCAAAGTTTTTTAGCAGGATTATTCCGTTATCGTTTTCTGTATATTTAGAAGAAAGTGAGTTCCCGGATTTTGAGATTGCATCATTTGCATTATAAATCGCTTCATTGCTTCTTGAGTCTATAGAGTCAATTCTTTCTCTTATTTTTTTAGTAATCTCTTCTGAGGACTGTCCAATTTTATAACTGGAACTAAGACCCGCAACAGCCAATAATGCAGACCATATTTTTGCATTTGCTTTTTTATTTTTAATTGATGTTTTTTTCAGTAGTTCACTTAATCTGTATGAATTTTGATTATTCAAAGCTTCTAAAGAATTAACTTTTTCTGACAAAGACGTTATCTGTGATTTAAGTAGTAACATATTTTTAGTTGTAAGTTTATAAGTAACAGCTGCCGTTATAGGAATCGAAAAAAGCGGTATTACAATAGGTGCAGCTGCTTTTAATATGTTTTTTACTTTTTCCTTTTTATTAATACTATTATTTTGAATCAGCTCTTTTTTAGCTGATGGTTTCTCACTCTTTTGTAATATTCCCGAATGAATATCTGAAAAAACTCCTATTTCCATACACAATCCTAATTATAATAAACACATATATACTAAAATTATAAAAAATTTTTTTGCTGTATACAACTTCTTTGTTAACAAAAATTTACTATTGGCAAAGCATAAGCTGTTCATATTAAAATATAGTATATTTGTATATGTAAGAGGTAATCATGAAACTAAAAGATTCACAGGCATTGACTTCATTTAAATATGGCTGGCTAATTTCAAGAATTTTCCCATATATTAAACCTGTTCTGGGAAGGGTTATACTGGGATTTATAATAGCAATACCTGTCGGACTGCTCGACGGTGTTGTATCCTATGCACTTAAACCTTATATGGACTATGTTGTAGGCAGACAAAATCTTGTTATTTTTGATTATGAAATTTCATATTCCGTTATTGCTATTGCAATGCCTTTTGCTATTATATTTTTTGCAGCATTCCAAGGAATTTTGAGATATCTCAATTCTTATTTTACTGACTGGACAAGTTTAAAAATTACTAATGCTGTTAAAATTGATTTATTTAAAAGACTTATATTTATGGATACATCTTTCTACGATGAAAATTCATCAGGACTAATTATTAACAGATATTTAACTGATCCCGATACAGCTTCACGAGGAATTGTTGAACAAATTAAAACAATTATAACAAGTTTTTTTGGAGCGATTTCTTTAATTATTGTTATGCTCTATGCTTCTTGGAAGCTGGCTGTTGTCGGTGTCATTGTTTTAACCGTTGCTTTTTTACCTGTTTTTTTAATCAGAAAAAAAATCAAATCAGTTTCAAATAAAAATACGGTAATTACCGGCGATATAATGACAACAATTAATGAAACCTATTCAGGAAATAAAGTAGTTACTGCATATAATCTGCAAAACAGACAGATTTCAAATTTTATAAAAGATATAGACAAAAGTTTTTCTGTAACAATTTCACTGACAAAGCGTGTGGGATGGATGTCACCATTAATGTATCTAATCGCTTCTTTTGGAATCGCTTTTGTTCTTTTTTACGGTACAAAACTTATATATTCCGGACAAATGACTGCAGGTTCTTTTGCTTCTTTTGTTACCTCCTTATTATTATTATATAAACCTGTTAAAACACTCGGCAATACTATGTCAGGCATTCAAAATATATTTGTTGCTTTAGGAAGAGTATTTGAGTTATTCGATTATGTTCCTTTTATTAAGGAGAAGGAATTAACAGTCAAACTTCCCGAATTAAATCAGGGTATTTCATTTGAAAACGTTTCTTTTGAATATGTCAAAGATAAACCGGTTTTAAATGATATTAATTTAACAGTTAAAAAAGGTGAAACTATAGCGATTGTCGGAAATTCAGGAGGCGGTAAATCAACTCTCATAAATCTTTTGCCAAGATTCTATGATGTTAAACAGGGTGCTATTAAATTTGACGGAATTGATATCAGAAATTTTAAACTCTCAGAATTAAGAGATAAAATATCAATGGTTTTTCAAGATAATTTTCTTTTTTCAGGAACAATAAAAGAAAATATAATGCTTGCTAATCCAAATGCAACTGAACAACAATTAAATGAAGTAATAAATGCTTCTCATCTAAATGAGGTAATAAATTCTCAACCTGACGGAATCAATACTCTATTGGGAGAAAGAGGTCTTACCCTCTCAGGCGGTCAAAGACAGAGAGTTGCTATTGCAAGAGCTATGATAAGAAATACTCCAATAATTATACTTGATGAAGCCACATCTGCTCTTGATAATGAATCAGAAGCAATAGTCCAAAAAGCTCTTGATAATCTTATTAGAAATAAAACTGTTATTGTTATTGCACACAGATTGTCAACTATTAAAAACGCAGACAGAATTGCTGTAATTAATGACGGAAATCTTGTTGAACTCGGTACACATGAAGAGTTACTGTCAATTAATGACGGACATTATAAACATTTATATGATATGCAATTTTCACAAAAAGGAACTACAGTCTGATATGAAAAGAATTTTAATAACAGGTGGTGCCGGGTTTATAGGTTCTCATCTTTCTGAAAGGCTTCTTAATGAAGGAAATGATATTATTTGCCTTGATAACTTTTATACAGGTTCAAAAGAGAATATCAGACATTTATTATCTAATGACAGATTTGAATTAGTCAGGCATGATGTAATAAATGAATATACCGCAGAAGTTGATGAAATATACAATTTAGCCTGTCCGGCGTCTCCGGTGCATTACCAGCTTAACCCGATAAAAACAATTAAAACATGCGTGATTGGTACAGCAAATATGTTAGAACTTGCAAAAAAATGCAACGCTGTTATTTTACAAGCAAGTACAAGTGAGGTATATGGAAATCCGTATATTCACCCGCAAAATGAAGAGTATTGGGGTAATGTTAATCCTATCGGCATAAGGAGCTGTTATGATGAAGGTAAACGATGCAGCGAAACGCTTATGTCTGATTATCATAGACAGTATAATTTAAATATAAGAATTGCAAGAATTTTTAATACTTATGGTCCTAAAATGGCTTTAAATGACGGAAGAGTTGTATCTAATTTTATTGTTCAAGCTCTTAAAAACGAACCTTTGGCTGTATATGGCGACGGTACGCAAACAAGAGCATTCTGCTTTGTAGATGATATGGTTGATGCTCTTATTAAATTAATGAATAATAAAGATAATTATTCAAAGCCTGTCAATATAGGAAATCCCGTAGAATTTAAAATTATAGATTTTGCCAAATTAATAATTAAATTATTAAATTCTAATTCTGAAATTAAATTTATGCCGCTTCCAGCAGATGACCCTTTAAGAAGGGAACCTGATATTTCACTTGCACGTGAACTTTTAGATTGGGAACCTTCCACATCTTTAATTGACGGTCTTACAAAAACAATTAATTACTTTTCGGAAATATTAACAAATCAATAGTGAAAAAGATACTTATAATAGCTTTTATATTTTTTTTCTTAAATTCTTCCTCATTTGCAATTGAAGAAGTTGTTCTTGATGTTAAAGAAGATAATAATAATTTTACAGATTATTTATCAGGTGTATATTACGGAAATATTACTGAAAACGTGTCGCCCGTTTTAAAAGTTTTATCTCAAAAAGGTATTACCTTTGATAATTCTCCTATAAATTCTGTTAAATTATCATTGTTATATGAAAACAGAATGAATTTTATAAAACAAAGTCATTATAATCCATCGTTTAATTTTGATTTTTCGATTTTAGAACCGGCTATTAATGTTAAATTTAATGAAAATAAGTCTGACGCAATGTTTGACATAAATCTTTTGAGGGAATTACCGGGATATTCAAATGATTTTACTGAAAAAATAAACAGATTTTATGTTGGACACTCAATAAATGAGCATCAAAAAATATATTTTGGTCAAGCCTCAAGACTCCCCGTTAGTTATAACGGCGCTTTAACTACTATGCAGCAGGAATTTATTTTAAAATCCCAGCTTGGTAGAACTTTTGGGAATGTTATGTCTATAGGAATAAGAAATCAAGGTACATATAAATATCTTGACTATGATATAGGGTTTTATGACAGCACAAGATATATGAAAGACTTTGGCAAAGGAACTGATTTTTCAGGATATGTTATGTTTAAACCTTTCGAAAATATTAAAGAAAAATATGGAAAATTAAATATCGGCGGCGGGTATAATTTAGGTGAAAATGATTTTAGCTATAGTCAATATTCGCTATTTTCAGGTTATGACTATAAAAATATCCATATAAAGGCAGAATATGCTAATGCTGACGGTTATAATGCCGTAGTTCCGTCAAATAATCATGCTGACGGTTTTTATTCTGCCGTTTCTTATGATGTTCTGTCTAATTTGTCTTTTACGGCAAGATATGATGTTTTAAATCCCAATAAATCATTTTCTCATGATAATATTACCGAGTATACTTTGGGGGCAACTTACAAGCCTTATAAAAATATGAAAATTATGATTAATTATATTTTTAAAGATGTAGATAATCAAAGAAATTCAAATATGATTTTATTTGCTACCAGGTTTTTTATTTAGTATAATAGTCAAGAGTGGAGTTTGTCGTGCAACAATATACAAATAAAATATTTTTAATTGAAAAAATTATTTCAGTTTTATCCTACTGTACAATGGGTATAGTTGGTCTTATTTGGTTCATAATTGCTTATATTAAAAATTATAAATTAAAATATTTTCTTTTATATAATATTATTCAATCCATGGTTATATCTATTTTACTCACGTTATGTAAATTATTAATGGATTTGATTCTGTCAATTTTTGCAAAAATTCCGTTTTTAGATTATATAGTTGCAAAACTCTATTATTCTGTAATATCTTTTAAAATAATCAGAATTTATTCTTTAAATATCTCATTTACTATATTTGAACTTTTGCTATTCTTACTTCTTATTTACATAATATTTGGTATATTTTTGGGCAGAATTTTTTATATTCCTGTATTAACAGATTTTATGAATAAAGCAATGAAAAATTATAAATAAATTATTTTAAATTATAGACAAGTTCGGATATAATTTCTTTTATGTCCTCAGCATTTTGTGATTTACTAAACATATCATTAATTTTTTGTTTTTCTAGTTGCTCTCTTTTTTTTGCTTCAGGATCATTATCACATTCAAGTTTAAGTTCACGAAGTTTATTAAAATCTAATTCAGGGGGTATTTTACCTTCAAATCCGAGAGCTTTTATACTTGGAAATATTGTATTTGAATATCTATTCGCACGAGCAGCTCTTTGCTTTAAATAGAGCATATATGTGTATTCATCAAAATCTTTTTTTATATCGTCTGTATAATACTTAAAAAAATGCTCTTTAAATTTCTTATATTTAGCTTTTATTGCATTTTTATTATCTTTTAGCTTATAACACAAATCTTCAACATCTTTAAGTTTCTCAACATCTTCTCCAATTATTTGAATTTCACCTTTGTAGCCGTTAAACGGACTTTCTTCGGTACCAAATTTCGTATTTGATAAATCTACATTTATATGAATAGCAATATAACCGGATTTTGATGTATTTTTTAAAAATTTAGCATTTGAAGTATTTGCTAATGACCTTAATTGAGCCTCAGTAGCATATAAATAATCCTTGACTTGTTTACCTTTCGGAAGTTTTTGGGGATCAGGTACATTACTTTCTATTGATATTATCTTTAGATTCTTTTCTTTTACAGCAAGCTTAATTGCATCTAGTATATCGGCAACAGAAGAATTTGCAACCTTTTTGAGTACAATTCTTGCACCTACTATATCATTTGCATAATACTTTATTCCTTTTACTGATGAAGGTGCATCTTCTATGATTTTTTCATGAGTTTCAGGTGGTTTTTTATCTTCCATTGATGATATTATTTCATCGAGCATTCTATCTATTCGTTTTTTGGACATATTTGAAAAACTAAAATAGGTTTTACTTCTTAAATTCTTATATATATGTCTTATCAAATACTCTTGATTTTCATATATTGATGATTTTCCTAATGGTAAACTATCTTTTATAATATGTTGAATTTTTTCGATTACAACTTTTCTGTCAACAGAAGGATTGACATCACAATATTGTGAAAATTCATCATAGATTTCATTAGAAAATTTATCAAGTTCATCCCTATAAAGCTTTGAATATTTCGATACAACTTTTTCCCTTATACTGACAGGGTCTTTAAGTCTTGTAGAAATTTGTGCTATTGGACGATTTTGAGTCTTTGAATTATTCGGCTTACAAACAAAACGGTCTAAATACTTATTGAGAACAAGTTCCAAATATTTTTCTGCAGGTTCTGCATTTATATAGATATTCCTGCATAAAACAGCTGATGGCGCAATTTTCATATTTTCAGAAATAAGTAGAGACCTGGCACCAAATGAAACTAAATCTCTTTTCGAGTCTAAAAAACGCAAATCTATATTTTTATTTATACTTTGTGTATTTTCCTTTTGGGGAAATATTGCTTTTGTATAATAATTATTATATAAAAAACTTTTCTGATTTATTGTATTCAATGTTATAGTCATGACAACTATATAAAACACGTGAAATTATTTTTTGCCATTAATTATTTTACAACTTTTGTCAGTCCAAAAGGGTTATCTAAATTCCTATTTAATATTAAAGATGTTCTTAAAGCGAGATTTTGAAGTAAAAACAGTGCCGAGAACATAAAACAAATATCATCTCCGTTTTTTAGTGAAATAATATTTTCGCTCACGTTTGGCAGATTTATGGCTGAAATGATAAATATATCAGAATCATAATTTTTTCTTATTCTATCAGCCACATTTGTTGTAAATTCTATGTTATTATTATTAATTACAGAAATTACGGCACATTTCTTATTTAATATGGCTATATGTCCATGTAAAAATTCTCCCGTAGGATATGCTGTTGTATTTATATATGATGTTTCCTTGATTTTTAATGCACCTTCTTTAGCTAAGGGATAAAACATGCCGGAGGCAAGTATCGCTGCATTTTCATATTTTGAAAGCTTATCTGCTATGAGCATAATTTTATCGTTATACAGGCATGAATTTTCAAATGCCGATGGAATATATTTAAGCGCACTTATTAGTTGATTATGATTAATACCGTTATGCTGCATTAATTTGGCACAGAGTAAAAATAAGACAAAAAGCTGTGCACTCATTGCTTTTGTTGACGCAATCGATTTCTCTTCTCCGGCATAAATTAATAATTTATATTTTGCCTTTTTATATAATGTTGAATTTTTTGTATTTGTAACTGCAAGTGTATTATCGGTTCTCTCTTTAATTTTATCCAGTGATTTAAGTGTATCGGAAGTTTCTCCCGATTGTGAAATGAATATATACAACGTGTCAGGTGTTATTTTTATATTTTCTTCTATTGAAAATTCACTGGCATAGTATGCTTGAGCACTTATATTAACATTATTTCTTATGTAATAAGCTATAATTGCGGCGCAATGATACGAAGAACCGCTTGCTATTAATGCAACGGAAGATATATTCTTGGGAATATCGATATCGTTAATATCATTGTTTTTTATATATTTTTTTATTAATTTTTCTATAATGACGGGTTGTTCATATATCTCATTTTCCATATCCGTTTTAGGATTATGAACATTCTTTATTAAATTAATAAGTTTCTTTATAAAAATCATTATTTTCTTTCCCAATAAAATAATTCCACATTTTATAAATTTTATTCATTAATAAAATCTTCTTTTATATTTATCAAGAACATTTTCAGGACTTATAAGCCCGATTTCAAAAAGCAGACGAGCCTGCGCTTTATTGTATTCTATCATATTTGAAATTAAATTGAGATTAGCCTGCACTTTTAAATTTTGAGAAGCAATAACATCAATAAAAGTAGCTTCACCCGATTTCATATTTGCAAGTGATAAATCTAAACTTATATCAGCAGCAGCTGTTTCCCGTCTTGAAGCTTCAATCTTTTTCAGAGCATTTTCACTGTCATAATATGCGTCAATAATATTTTGTTTAACCTGACGTTGTAAATTTATAAGTTCAAGTTTTTTTGCTTTGACAACGGCAGTATCAGCTTTAATCTGCGTTATTGTACCCATAAGCAGATTCTTACCGACATGTGCTCTTACATCAAGTGTTATACTGTTATGTGATGAAAGCCCCATCCTTTTTGTTCCGACCAAACCATTTTGATAAGATAGTGTAATTTCAGGAATTATATCCGTATAGTTCATACTCCTTTGAGCCTTATATACATTTACTTCAGCCTTTTTTGCTCTTATATCTTCTCTAGATTCAAGAGCCTGTTTATATAATGACTCTATATCATAACTCTTATCTATTAAATTTCTGGAATCCACAACTATTTCAAACGGATAAACGGCATCAAGTACATCGACACCTATTACATTTGCAAGTATTGATTGATTTAACCTTAATCCGTTTAGCGTTTCGGTATAATCCTGCTGAGCTCCCGCAAGTTCAGCCTCAGCTCTTTTTACATCATATAACGTTCCTATCCCTGCCTGATATCTTGCCTGTGTGTATTTTAACTGCTCAATTCTGTTATATAAATTTAATTTTTGTACTTCTATTTCCATTTTACTTTGAAGTGTATCATAATAAGCATTTACTGTATTTAATATTGTTTCTTCTCTTGTGTATTCTAAATTAGCTCTGGCTCTTTTCAAATTATTTCTTGCCATAGCTGTCTGGAAGAAATATCTGCCCTGATTAATCGTCGACCATTCTAATACTACAAGACTTTGAACGGGAACTTCATGTGTTGCAGTTGAAATTGTGCATTTTTATGAAGCCAGTATGCCTCATTTTTATTTTCTTTCTGTATTTTTATATCAAAATTTTCGCCCAAAGCAGTTTTAATACATTCATCTAAATCCGTATATATAAAATTTGAACCGAGTTCTTTTGATATTTCTCTATCAATTATAAACTGTTTATCTATATCAGAAATTGTCGCTCCGCCTTTTATTACCTGTGAATATACTTTATAAGAATCACTCTCACAGCAGCCAGTAAATGCGTCTATATAATCAGATACTTCTGCTGCTGCCGGTTTTATAATAATAAATACAATTATAATTACATATATAATTCTCATAAGAAAATATCAAATAAATTATAATTATTATCTTTTAGTCTTTCGGGTTAGCTATCAGAACTATTTATTTTCTAACTTTTTTGTTCTTACTTGTATATCTTCAATAAGTTTTCTATTTATAGCAAGTAAATCTGCCAATACTCCAAATAATACGACTTGAAATCCCGTTATTACAAGCATTGAACAAATTATAAGAGATTGAATATGACCATTACCCTCATCAAGAAAATATAAGAAAATAAATCTTCCAAGTAATATCATACCTACTAAGAATATTAATCCGCCTATAAACGCAAAAAATCTAAATGGTCTATAGATTATAAACATTCTAAGTATTGTAAAAGAATTTCTTATTATGTACTGAAAAATATTTTTAACAAGCCGTGATTTCCTGTAAGTATCATTAACTCTGACAGGAACCGAAAGAATATGAAGTCCTTTGGTTTTAGCTTGAATTACTGTTTCAATTGTATATGTATAATTATCAAAAACATTTATCGCAATAGCAGCCTCTTTTGAGAATGCACGAAATCCGCTTGGAGCATCATCTGTTGCAGTAGAACTTATTAATCTTACTATTTTTGAACCCAGAAACTGAAGAAACTTTTTAAACGGCGAAAATGATTTGATATCTTTAATTGGTCTTGAACCTATAACAATATCAGCTTTTTTTTCCAGTATAGGTCTTATAAGTTTTTCAATATCATCGGCACAATATTGATTATCAGCATCTGTATTAACAATAATATCAGCACCTTCATTTAAAGCTTTTTGAATTCCGTATAAAAATGTTTTAGCAAGACCTCTGTGGTGGGTAGATGTAACTATATGTTTTACTCCATATTCCTTAGCAATTTCAACAGTCCTGTCCGTTGAACAATCATCGGATACCAATACTTCAATCGTATCTATTCCATCTATATTCTCAGGCAACTTTGATAAAGTGACACCAAGCGCTACTTCTTCATTATAACAAGGTATTTGAATTATTAATTTCATACAAAAAATACTTATATATGCTAAAATTATTATATTATATAAAATTTTTTTAACAAATATCATGAAAAATAATACATCTTTTAAACTATTTATTATTTTAATATTAGCTTTTTTACTAAGAATACTTTTTCTGGATAAACCTGAAGGCTTATGGAATGACGAATATACAGGTTGGTTCATAGCTTCACAAAAAAATTTAAACTTATTTTTTATCAGTATGATAAGGAATTGTCATACTCCTTTATATTTTCTTTATTTAAAGTTATGGATGTTTTTCTTTTCGGATTCTGATATTTCATTAAGATATTCATCTGTAGTTCCGTCTGCTCTATCCATAATAATAATGTATTACACAGGAAGAGAACTAAAAAATGAAAAACTTGGACTTCTTTGTGCATTTACTACAGCTGTTAGTTCTTTTTTGATTTATTTTGCTCAAGAAGTAAGGCTATACAGCTTAATGTTTTTCTTTAGTTCATTACTATTACTTTATACAATCAAAGTTTTAAAATGTCCGAATAAAAATGATTTAATATTAATGTTTATTTTCTCTGCCCTAATCGTTTTTACCCATACTTTAGGTATAATGTACGTATTTTTAATAATAACTTTTACTCTTTATTTCATTCTTAACAATATAGATGAAAAACAGAAAAAATTTATTATTACAAAAATTTTAATGTATTTTCTTATACCTATAACAGCAGTTATAATTATTATTTCACCTTTTTTATATAATATTATTACTTTTGATTCATTATCACAATTTTGGTCAGGATATAATTTCTCTAAAATTTTACTTACGTTTACCGACTATTTTTCTCCTGTTCAGTTAAATATAATAAATACTTATGATACTATTTCTTCATATTTCTTTTCAGAGGGAAAATTTAATTATACATTTATATTATTTGCGTTTATTCCTGCTATTATTGCTTTTTACGGAATATATATTGCATTAAGAAACAAAAATATTAAAATTGTTTGTTTATCACTTTCAGCGCTAATATTTTTTATATATTTGAATATAATTTCATATACGGGGAAAATGGTTTTAATAACTAAATATTCTGTTGAAATATATCCGACATTAATTCTTCTTATGTGCTACGGATTATATAAAATAAAGGATAAAAAACTTTCAAGAATATTAATAATTTTGTATTTTGTACTAAACTTAACTTTTTTATTTACATCAGAGAATTCTGCATTCAGAAAGACAAGACCTGAAGGACACAGAGCTGTTGCAGAACTTATTAATAATTCAAGATTAAAAAACGGCGATTATGTCCTTCTTACATACTACGACAAAGACAAGTTTGACAGGTATTTAAATAATAATAAAAATTTAAAATATTATTCCATAAACAAGTTTAATTTTAATTATTATTTATATAAAAATCCTAATTATAATCAGGTAATTCATAACGGGAAATATATGTACAAAGACAAATTTAGAGAACTTCCAAATAAAAATATAATGGATTATTCTAAATACACATTTATAGACAATATGAAAAAAGGAGAGAGAATCGGTATTATTTTTCTCAATAATGTATCTTTTATGTCAAATGAGAATATAAAAGAAATACTTTCAGATGAAAAACAATATAAAAAAACTCCGTTTATTTTTCTTGTATTTTCGGTTATAAGAAACAGCATTATGTATTCGTTAAAAGATGATTATAGAATTGACAGTATAACTTATGCAGGTGATTGGACATTAATAGTTTTCAAGAAAAAACATTAATCGGCAAGTTCAAAATCTTTTAATACCGAAGAATAAGAATTAAGATAATTTTGAAGAGCAGGTTCTAAAACAGGGTTTGAATCAATATAATTTTTAACATCATTTCTGGCTAATTCAAGAATATATAAATCTTTTGTCAAATCAGCAAGATGAAGTTCAACGATTCCGCTTTGTCTTGTTCCTAAAAATTCGCCAGGTCCTCTTAATTCCAAATCTTTTTCGGCAATAACAAACCCGTCATTTGTTTGAACCAAAACATTCAACCTTGTAATAGTATCTTGATTTTTAGAAGAAGAAACAAGCACACAATAAGACTGAACCGAGCTTCTTCCGACTCTGCCTCTTAACTGGTGAAGCTGCGAGAGACCGAATCTTTCTGCATTTTCAATAATCATAACAGTAGCATTTTCGACATCTACGCCCACTTCAACAACTGTAGTACATACAAGTATATCGTATTCTTTGTTTTTAAAAGCACTCATTACAGCGTCTTTTTCATCATTTTTCATTTTACCGTGCAAAAGACCTATTTTTAAATCTGAGAAAACACCGTTTTGAAGACTTTCAGCTTCTTTAGTTGCAGCTTTAGCGGCAAGTGATTCTGATTCATCAATTAAAGGGAATACAATGTATGCCTGATGTCCTTTTTCTACTTCGCTTCTAATTAAATTATATGCCTGTTTGTGTTGTGAAGATGAAATAAGAGCTGTTTTAACCGGTTTTCTGCCTTTTGGAAGTTCATCTATAATCGTAAGCTCCAAATCTCCGTGAACTGTTAAAGCCAGAGTTCTTGGTATAGGTGTAGCAGTCATTGTAAGCATTTGAGGAATATCCGCTTTTGATTTCAGCATATTCCTCTGTTTTACACCAAATCTATGCTGTTCATCTATTACAATTGCGCCGAGTTTTTTAAATTCAATATTATCCTGTATTAAAGAGTGCGTACCGACAGCAATATCAATTTGCCCGTTTCTTAAATCTTTTTCGAGCTTTGTTCTCAGTTTTTTAGAATTAGATGAAGTAAACAAAGCAATATTCAAACCAAACGGCGTAAGCCATTTAATAAAATTATTAAAATGCTGCTGCGCAAGAATTTCTGTAGGTGCCATAATAGCTGTTTGAAATCCGTTTTCAATGGCAGCCAAAAGCATAATACACGCAACAACTGTTTTTCCGCTTCCAACATCTCCTTGCAGTAATCTTTGCATAGGTTTATCAGAATTAATATCATTCAATATTTCATTAATTGCACGTTTTTGAGCTGATGTTAACTCAAACGGCAGCGATTTTATAAATTTATTTACCAGTCCGCCTTCTTTTATATTCAGGGAAACTGTTTTATATTCTTTTGCGGTTTTATTTTTTATATATAAAAGTTTTAATTGAAGCAGAAAAAATTCCTCATAAACTAGAGTAAATCTTGCTTTTTCAAGTTCATTTATATCATCAGGAAAATGTATTATTCTTAAAGCATCTCTTCTGTTAATTAAATCTCTCAATTGCATTATTTCTTTCGGCAATAAATTCTCAATAAAGTTTTTATATTCACTCAGAGCATTATATATAGCCTTTCTAAGAAATTTAATATTTAAATTATCAACCAACGGATATACGGGAACTATTCTTCCTAAATTTAAATTATCATTGTCAGTGTATGCCTCACCTGCAATTTGATATTGAGGTTTATCAATAGTAAGCTGTGAAGAGTAATTATCAAACTTTACAGCACCTGAAACAATAATATTTGCACATTTCGGAAATTGAGATTTATACCTTTCAAGTGTAAATCTGTTTAATTTTGAATAAAAGAAAACCAAATCAATTGATGATGATTCATCTGTTATTGTTACTTTAAATATTGTAAGATTATTTTTTGTGGTAAAAGTTTTAATTGCAGTAACTTTGCCGTATATAGTTACATTTTGCCCTATTTTTAAGTTTTTTATTAAACATCTTGAAGAGTAATCTATATATTTTTTCGGATAATAACTTATTAAGTCAAAAACAGAAAAAATTCCTGCTTTATTAAGTAAATAACCGAATTTTTGTCCGACGCCTTTTAGATTTGTAATATCAATATTATACAAGTCAAATGAATTATCATTTGAGGTTTTGTTATTATCTTTATTGTTGTTTAATTCAGAAGAAATCAGTTTAACGAAATTAGAAACCGTTTTTTTTCTTTGCAGCATATTATCCTGAGAATAATGTTCAAAAGCCTCAATAATAGGAAGCCATTTAGGATTTCTGGAGGATGATTTATAAATAGTGCGAATCTTTTTAAGCATAAAAGCTGAAAAGGGAACTTCTCTTCCCATAATATCAATATATTTATACTTTTCTTCAACTTGAATTGCTTTTCTTATCTGATTTAAGTCAATATTATTAAAATAGTCAGCACTCATAATATTATTTTATTTTCAATACTTCATAAATATCAATAGGTAAAGATTTGCCTTTAATATCCATATCAGTTAATTTTAAAACATCAACATTATCTTTAACAAGTTCATAAGTATATTGACTGATTAAGAATTTAGTTTTAAGAACTTGATTTAGAGCCTCAATACGATAAGCGAGATTAACATTATCCCCAATAACAGTGTATTCTAAACGTTCTTCAGTACCAATATTTCCAGCAAACACTTCACCTGAATTAATACCAATACCGACATCAATTCCAGGTCTGCCTTCAGATATAAATTTTTCTTTAAGTATTTTAACTTTTTCAAGAATTTCAAAGGCGCATAAAACAGCATTTAAAGCATGATTTTCTGTCTTAACAGGTTCTCCGAATACAGCCAAAGCACCGTCACCAAGATATTTATTTATTATTCCGTGATGTTTTGCAATAACAGGCTCTATTGTGGAAAAATATTCATTTAAAAGATTAGTAACTTCTGATGGAGAGTTATTTTCGGCAAAATGTGTAAAGTTCCTTATATCAACAAAAAGGACCGTAACATTTGTTCTGATTCCCCCAAGTTTTAATTTGTCTATATTTTGTAATACGGATTTCATAACATCCTTTGAAACATATTTACCTAATGCGTGTTTTATCATTTCTGTAGTTTTATCCGTAGTAATTAAAGAATACATTTCTTTTAATATACAGCAGGAAAATATGGTTAATATTGAAGATATGGGTGCTACATATACACCGTTAAAGTATTCATACGTGTAATAAATAAAATAAATTAATGATAATAACGAAGCAAATATCAGGTTTAATTTAAGATTTTTAAATGCGAAAATAACAAATACAGAAAATAAGAATGTAATAAAAAGAGAAAAAATATTCTTTTTTACTTTAACAAAATTATTAGCAAGCATATTATCAATCATTGTTGCATGAATATCAATATCAGCTTGTTTTTTCAAAATCGGGGTTTCACTTAATTGTTCCCAAACATTTCTATCTGCATTAAGACCTATAATGACAATTTTGTCTTTGAATTCACTTGGATTTATTTTTGGCTGTTTCCCATTTCTTAAAGCTTCATAAGATTCCAAAACATCTATAGCCGAATAAGATTTATGCGTATAAAATTCAGAAATCGGTTTATACCAGCTATAATAGGAATAGTCAGCATTAATTATATTACCTATATAATCCTTACCTTTTCTGGAAATAACAGGTATTTTTAAAGATTTGCAATCATCACTGCTGCATAAGAAATCATCAGTAAGTACAAAGTTTGTAATACCCGTATATAATGAATATGCACTTAAAGCTAATGAGGGATATAAAACATCATTCATTTGAAATACGGGAATATAATTTCTGACAATTTCATCATTGTCTTCGGGTATCAAAGAAACAGCAAGCCTGTTTGAATTTTCAAGAAATTCTTTCGGCATTTTCATAACTGCCTTATAAGAATTTTGAAGTTTTTTCTTCCTTTTATCAGTAATAATAATATTTGATTTTGTGTTAAAAATATTAATATAGTTATCGGGTAGAATATCAGAAGATAAGTTTGAAGAAACAAGAATATAGCTGTTAATTAACCGTTTATGAAAAAAAATATTTTCATAGAAATAATAGTCAGTTTCTTCATTGTAAGTATCGGTAAAAGAAATAAGATTTTGGAAAA
Organism: Candidatus Gastranaerophilales bacterium; assembly: GCA_947589705.1. Taxonomy (GTDB): domain Bacteria; phylum Cyanobacteriota; class Vampirovibrionia; order Gastranaerophilales; family Gastranaerophilaceae; genus Avigastranaerophilus. The sequence goes on along the minus strand of CANQCO010000011.1, from coordinate 628 downwards.
CAACAGCAGCCGCTTTTGCATCATATTCCAAATAATCAAATATATGGGAAAATAAATTTCTTTTCCAAGGCCATTTTATTTTTGAAAGAGATTCATCATCCAAAACAACCAAAACTACATTATCTGATGATTGTACATTAAAAATATTCGTATAAGCTTTAATAAAAAAATCGTTAACCCTATTATCCAAAAAAGCAGAAGAAAACGCATAGACAGATAATGCAATAATAATGAAAATATATAAAATAATATATTTTGGAGATAAAACTTTTTTCATAAGACTATTTTAATAAATTTAAAACTGTGAATCAAATATGTAAATGAATATGACAATAAGATTTTTTTATAATAAAATAAAAAAGGATTACGGAGAGGGAATATTAAGATGAAAATATCTTTAGAATGGTTAAATGAGTTTGTAGATATAACAGATTTAAGTACTGAAGAAATAGTACATGGGCTCACAATGAGCGGACTTGAGGTTGAAGATACAGAAAAAACAGGTGCAAAATTTACGAATATAATAACCGCCCAAATAAAAGCAATAAGACAACATCCAAACGCAGATAAACTACATCTTGTTGATGTAGATCTTGGAGGAACAATAAAAACAGTAGTTTGCGGTGCA
>CANQCO010000010.1 GCA_947589705.1 Candidatus Gastranaerophilales bacterium | reverse complement strand
CGCTTATAAAATCAGGAATGGCTAAAAATATATTGTTAGTTGCAACTGATGCTGTATCAAGATGTTTAGATTGGACAGATAGAGCTTCTTGTGTACTATTTGGTGATGGTTCAGGCGCTATGATGCTTACAGTTGCTGATGACGGTCAAGATGATATTTTGTCCATTGATTTAAGAGCAGAAGGACAATACGGAAACTTTATTAAAATGCCTATTGCAGGAAAGAATTGTCCTTTAGTCGAACCAAATGATGAAGAAAAAATGTTTGTAAAAATGGACGGGAAAGAAGTCTATAAATATGTAGTTACAAATCTTCCCAATTATATAGAAGAATGCGTAGCAAAATCAGGACTTAAAATGAATGAAATAGATTATCTTGTACCTCATCAGGCTAATATGAGAATTATCGAAGCTTTAGAAAAACGCTTGGAATTTAATCCCGAACATGTAATATCAAATATACAGGAATATGCAAACACTTCAGCAGCATCTATTCCAATAGCATTAGTTGAAGCAGTAGAATCGGGCAAAATAAAACTGCCATGTTCAGCTATACTTACCGGTTTTGGTGCAGGCATGACCGTAGGAACTACAGTTGTCAGATTAAGAGAAGGAATTGCATAATGACAAAATACGCATTTATATTTCCTGGTCAAGGCGCACAAAAGGCTGGAATGGGAAAAGATTTATATGACAATTCTCAAGCCGCAAGAAATGTATTTAAAACTGCGGATGAAGTATTAGGATATAGTATTTCAGACTTATGTTTTAACGGCAGCGAAGAAGAATTAATGCAGACAATTAATTCACAGCCATGTATTTTAACAGTTTCACTGGCTGCATTAGAAGCATTAAAAGAAAAAGGTAATATTACTGCCGCCTGTGCAGCAGGTCATAGTCTTGGTGAGTATGCAGCTTTATATACGGCAGGTGTTGTTGATTTAAAAACAGTCTTGAAACTGATACAAAAACGTGCCTGCTTAATGGACGAAGCAGCAAATAAAACTTCCGGTACAATGGCTGCTGTTTTAGGTCTGGATAATGAAACAGTTATTAACATTACAAAAAAATTAAATAATATTTTTGTAGCAAATTTCAATTCACCGGGACAGGTTGTCATAACAGGTGATAAAAATGAAATAACAAACAGCATTGATAAGTTTAAAGAATCAGGAGCAAGAAAAGTAATTCCTTTATCAGTATCAGGTGCTTTTCACTCTCCTTTAATGAAATCAGCAAGTGATAGTTTTATTGATTTTGTAAAAGAATTTACATTTAACAATGCAAAAGTTCCTGTATATACAAATGTAGACGCAAAATCAACTATAAATGGCGAAGAATTGAGAAATAAACTTCCCCTGCAAATATGTTCTTCTGTACATTGGACACAAACAATTAACAATATTATCCAAAGCGGAATAACTGATTTTATAGAAATCGGTCCCGGGAAAGTTCTTGCGGGACTAAATAAAAAAATCAATGCAGAAATATCAACTATAAATATAAATGATTGTGAGTCATTAATTGCCGCAATTTCAGGTACGGAGAAAGAACTAATAAAGGAGTTATAAATATGGCTGATAACAAAGTAGCTTTAGTAACGGGCGGTTCAAGAGGAATCGGAAGAGCATGCGCTATTGAACTTGCAAAATCAGGTTATAATATTGCAGTCAGTTATGCAGGGAATGAAGAAGCTGCTAATAAAACCATTGAAGATTTGAAAGCCCTTGGTGTAAATGCCAAATCATATAAATTTAACGTTGCGGATAAAGAAGCTTGCGAAAAAGCGGCGGAAGAAGTCTTAAAAGACTTCGGAAAAATTGATGTACTCGTAAATAATGCAGGTATTACAAGAGACGGTTTATTTATGAGGATGTCATCCGAAAATTGGGAAGCCGTTATAAATACGAATTTAAACAGCGCTTTTTATATGACAAATCCGGTAATAAGAACAATGATAAAACAAAGGTACGGCTGTATAGTAAACATGTCAAGTATCGTAGGTATAATGGGCAACGCCGGACAGGCAAACTATTCTGCCGCAAAAGCAGGATTAATCGGGTTTACCAAATCCTTAGCAAAAGAACTCGGTTCAAGGAATATAAGAGTTAATGCAATAGCCCCCGGATTCATACAAACAGATATGACAAAAGATTTAGATACAGAAAAAATAACGGAACATATTCCTTTAAGAAGACTGGGGCAACCCGAGGATATAGCAAAAACCGTAAAGTTTTTGGCTGAAGATGCACCTTATATTACAGGACAAGTTATAGGTGTTGACGGTGGTCTTGTTATTTAGTTTACAAATTTGCAAAATTCTATGTAAATAGTATAATAAATTCATAATAAAATAAGTATTAGTTAAAAATGAGGTAGAAAAAATGAGTGATGTTCTTGAGAGAGTAAAAAAAGTTGTAGTTGAACAATTAAGTGTTGATGAAAACATTGTTACTCCTGAAGCAAGTTTTACAGCAGATTTAGGTGCTGATTCTTTGGATACAGTTGAATTAGTTATGGCTTTTGAAGAAGAATTCGGCTGCGAAATTCCTGATGAAGAAGCAGAAAAAATAGCAACTGTTCAAGATGCTGTTAATTATATAGAAGCAAATTCATAATTGCACAACGATAAATTTAATTTAATGAGGGGTGCTTGAATATAACAGGTTCTCCTCATTATTTTTTAATAAGGTAAATAGGTGAAAAAAATGACAAAGAAACGTGTAGTAGTTACAGGAATGGGGGTAGTATCCCCATACGGAGTCGGCTCTGATAAGTTATGGGATGGTGTAGTAAATGGCAGAAGTGCTGTTTCTAAAATTGAGAATATGGGAGATATGAGCGGACACACTGTTTTAATCGGCGGTGAAATAAAAGAAACCGTTTTTAATCCTATTGACTATTTTGAGCCTAAAGAAGCAAGAAGACTCGATAAATTCCTTCAATATGCTATTGTAGCAGCAAGAGAAGCTGTTAATGATTCTAAAATTTTGGAATCCGGTATTGATCCGTATAAATTCGGAGTAATTGTGGGAAGTGCTGCAGGCGGGTTCCATACAATTGAAAAAAGTTATGCTGATATGCTAAATAAAGGTCCAACAAAATGTTCTCCATTTACAATTCCTATGTTAATATGCGATATGGGTGCAGGTAAAATTTCAATAGAAATGGGTGCAAAAGGTGTAAATAAAGCTGTAGTATCAGCCTGTGCTACTTCTGCACACTGTATTGGAGACGCATTTAGAACAATACAATATGGTGAAGCCGATGCTATTATTGCCGGAGGAAGTGAAGCTGTTATTTGTATGATTGGATTAGGGGCATTCACAGCTGCAAAAACCCTTTCTAAACGTAATGATGAACCACAAAAAGCTTCTAGACCTTATGACAAAGACCGTGATGGTTTCGTTATGGCAGAAGGTGCAGGTATTTTAATTTTAGAAGAACTTGAACACGCTAAAAAACGTGGAGCTAAAATATATGCAGAAATTATAGGATACGGACAAACCGGAGATGCACATGATGTTGTTGCACCTTGTCCGGACGGTTCCAGTGCCGCTAAAGCCATGGAATTTGCACTTAATGATGCAGGTATAAATCCTACTGATGTTCAATATATTAACACACACGGTACATCAACTCACCTTGGCGATATAGCTGAAACTATGGCTATTTCAAAAATTTTTGGTGATAAAACTAAAAACCCGTCATTAAGAGTAAGTTCAACAAAATCGGCAACCGGACATATGTTAGGAGCTTCAGGCGCTGCTGAGTCTGTTATTTGCATTAATGCAATTAGAAATTCCATAATTCCTCCTACTATAAATCTTGATAATTTGGATGAAGAAGTTGCTGATTTAAATTATGTTCCAAATAAAGCTGAACATATTAATGTTGATATAGCACTCACTAATTCATTTGGGTTTGGCGGGCATAATGCTGTTCTAATTTATAAAAAATATAACTAATATATAGTTAATTTATATAAAAAAGGAGTATTTTTAATAAATACTCCTTTTTATTTTGTAATATTACTTAATATTTGAATTAAAAATGTAAATAAAAAAAAAATAAAAAACTTAAATAAAATATGGGGAATTTTAAATTGGAGGGAAATTATGACTGTAGGAAATATTAACTATGAGAAATGGCAGCCTGTAGCATATCAAAGTACTGCAAATAGTACTACACAGAAAAATAATACTAATGTAACAATACCAGAGACACAACAAGATGTTTTTTTAGCACAATCCACAGAAAAGTGCACAGATGGAAAAGATGATGGGAAAATCGGATTCTTTTCAAAAGTTGGAAATGTTGTAAAAGGCGTTTTTAAACAAGCAGGTAATATGGTTAAGTCCGCCATTCAACATCCATTTAAAACAGCAGCTATGATAGGAGCTTGCTTTATTCCGGTAGTTGGTCCTGTAATAGCCGGTGGACTTTGCGTTTATGGTGTATATCAAGGTGGAAAACAGATATTAAATGGTATTGCAAAGGCACAAAATGCTACAACAGATGCTGAAGCAAAATTAGCTTGGCAAGATATTGGTGGTGGCGGTTTTACAGCCGGTTTATCTGTTGCAGGTTTAAAAGGAAGCATTAAAACATTAAAAAATCAAGTCGGATTTGGAGAAATGGGTGCTGAAGGAGCTTGTCAAACTGTTAAAGCCATTAAAAACGGAGAATCTGCAGGGCAAGTTGTTAGAACAGCAGCTTCTGAAACTGTTGAAAATGCGGCTAATGCAGCTAAAGCAGTCGGTGAAAAAGTTAAAAATGGCGGTGAAAAATTAAATAAAATTTCTGAATCTGTTAAAGAAAATGGTGTAGTAGAAACAACAAAAAATCTAATTAAAGATTCGAAAACATATCAAAAAGTTAGTGATATTAAAGACTCTCTTCCATCTAAAGCTAAATCTCAAAGCATTATTGACCAAGCAAAAATGGAAGGTGCAAAAATTGAGTATTATGATAAAGCACAAACTTTACCAAAGAAAGTAACATATTCCGATGGTACAATAATGGAATATTCAAGAGCCGGAAATCCGACTAAAACGGTACAAGTTGATGGTGTAAAAACAACCACTACAAAAGGAAATACCTCTGTAGAAACATTAGACGAAGGTTATTATAAAATTGAAGGAACATCAAATTCTAAAACAGGAATTAACAAGACAAGAGGTATAAGGCTTGATGGAGACCAAGTAGTTCAAGGGATTGAAGGAAAATACAATACAAATAGCGGAAGTGGATATATTAAAGATTATACTAAATCAGGAGTAAACACCTATTATAAATATAATGGAAAATTTTATTCCGCAAGTGATTTAAGTTTACTACAAAAAGCTATTATTAGATTTGATTCAAGTACATTAGGTACAATTATTGCAAAAGCTAATGCAAATGCAGCTTATTTAGCTCCTTTCTTAAATCCTGAAGAAAATTAATTACAAATTAAAAATAAAAGAGTAAGATATAAATCTTACTCTTTTTTATTTTATACAAAAATTAATATCATCAAATGGTTTTGTTATTGCTTGTATATTAAATATTTTATTCAAACCTTCTGATAGTACAGGATTTATTATATTAGGACAACAGGTTCCTAAAAATATTTCATCAACCTTTAAATATAACAAATTAAAGATGTGGGCAATTGTTGAAGTATTACAATCCAAAATGAACACACTAAGATTATTTAATATTTCAGGTTCTCTATCATTTATTAACTCAATAATTTTATAAAGTTCAGAAAAATCGAGGTATGAATTAGCGTGCCAGAAATTTTGTCTGTCAGAATCATAACAAAAAGATATTATATAACTATTTTCGGGACATAAATCAATGAAATTATGAACATAATTATTTTTTTGGGAAAACCTATCAATAAGACCTATTACAAAGATGTGCTTAATTTTTTGAGAATTAAATTTATTAAAAATGTCTGATAAATAGTCATTTATTTCTTCTTGAGAGTATCCGATATCAACTTTATCAACGAAATTATCTGAGTCAAAGCCTTTAGAATCAAGAGCATATTTAATAAGAGTCGAAAAATCTTCATTATTAATCTTTCCTATACCATAAGCAGGATATTTATTTGATGTATAAATTTGCCCGCGAATAACATCAATTTTGGGAATAGAATTACCGGATATATAAATTGGACCTGGGAATGATGCAAAATCCAATGTAAAATTACCTGATATATTTTGATAATGACCAATTAAGTTAGGATATTGAGTAAATTTTTTGTATTGATGAGCACTGAGCATATCTTGGTGGGTATATACATTTATATTTAACCCTTTAACAGCAGCCAATATTTTTTCTAAATCAAGTAAATTATTACCCGAAACCAATATAGACTTTCCTTTTTTTTCAAAAAGTTCAACACGCTTTTCTATAGAAGGTCCATACTTGTTTATAATTGTGTCATACAAAAGTTTAACTATTTTATAATTACACTTAGAGAATTCTTCTATCTTTTCTATCCATTCATTTTTAGACAAAGAAGGGATATTAGACGTATTAAGTAATTTTAAAACCTGATTTTTAGCTGTTTCAGAATTTTCGCCAAAATGTTTTAATTGTATTAAACAATTACAAGAATTAAGTACCAAACTGATAATTATTTCATACAAAGCTCTTTTTTCATTGTCCAATTGATTTTTTGAATTCTGTACATTTTTTTCATATTCATTTAGAACTTTCAGTACTGACTCTTTTGATGAATAATCAGTATTATCTTCATTAAGCAAAATAGGATTTAGTGAATTTTTTTCACAAGCTGAAATATACATTTTTTCAAGTATTTTTTTATTATTATAAAGGTCTTCTATAATTATGAAAAAACTTTCTTTATTGAAATCAAGATTTATAATAATAAGCGATATAAAATCAATTACCTTATCTGTATATTCAGCCATATCAACATCAAGTTCTTTAAGCTTTTCAATATAATAAACAAGCTGTTGAAGTTCATATAAAAGCATTTCTTTAACGGCAGCAATATATGGATCATAAGAAAAAATATTGGGAGAATTTGAGCCGAGACAATTAGAATTGTAATAATTAAAGAATTTATTCATATCAAATTACCAATCTTGAAGCATTTCATCCAGTTCACCGGAATTATCGAGTTTTTCAAGCACATCAAACCCACCGATTCGCCTGCCGCCAATAATAATTTGAGGCACGGTCACTTTATCTTGTATACCATAATAATCACCGAGTTTTTTTCTGTGTTCTTCTTCATTTTCAGTAATATCAATATTTTTATAAGGAATATTTTTAGAATTTAAGAGCATTAAAGCCTTTTTACAATAAGGACAATAATCTACAGTATAAATAATAACATCTTTCATTTAAATCACCATTTATTAAAATACAAGATGATTATGAAATAAATGTAATATCAAAATATCAGACAAGAGAATAAATCAAGCGTTTATTCTTTTTAAAATATCTTCAATATTTTTCTTTTCATCAGGCGGCAAATCAAATTTAAGATAATCTTCAAAATACTCTTTTGCCCCTTCCATATCATTTCTTGCCATAAAAAGAATAGCAAGCTTTTTATAAGAAGGATGAAAATTTTCGTTACAAGAAAGCGCTTTTAAGTGATTTGAAATAGCTTTATCAATATTATCATTTGCTTCATAAGCTATTGCGGTTTGATAGTATAAAACAGCATTATCAGAAATTTTTTCAAGTACTGTTTCATAATTACTAACAGCGCTGTCATAATCTCCCATTTCAAATTGTATATTTCCCAAGTCCCAATAGGCATCAAGATTATCAGAATCAATATCCAGAATTTCAAATAATTGATCCATAGCTAAATCATAACGGCAATCATCTAAATAGAATCTTGATAGATAATGTTTTAAGGCAATTTCATTAGGCATTAATGTTACAGCATTTTCAAGCAGATTTATTCCGTCAATTATATTTTTGTTTCTATAGTAAACATCTGAAAGATTAATATAAGTCTGAACGGATTTAGGATTAACGGATATAGCTCTTAAAAAATATTCACAAGCAGAATCATCCTTAGAAAGTTTTGAATAACAAAGCCCGATATTATTAAGTATATTAGGATTATTAGAGTCAGATTCCAATGCTTTAAGAAAAGCATCTTTAGATTTTTCGTATTCACCTGCCTTGAAAGATTCAAGAGCGAGTTGTAATTGATTATCAGTTTCATTTTCCATAACTTTATATTACAATAAAAGAAAAATATAACAATACAAGAAAGGAATAATATATGTCGGGACACTCAAAGTGGTCAACAATAAAACATAAAAAAGCAGCAGTAGATGCGGCAAGAGGGGTAACATTTCAAAAGTTTTCAAGAGAAATAATAGTAGCAGCAAAAATGGGAGGAGCAGACCCATCGGGTAACTTCCGTTTAAGAACTGCAATAGATAGAGCAAAAGCCGCAGGACTTCCTAATGACAATATTAAAAGAGCTATAGAAAAAGGAGCGGGCTCATCCGGTGCCGATAATATGGAAGAATTAACCTATGAAGGCTACGGTGCAGGAGGCAGCGCAATATTTATTGAAGCAATGACAGATAACCGCAATCGTACGGCAGGCGATATAAGAAGCTTTTTCTCAAAATTCGGCGGTAACTTAGGTGAAACAGGATGTGTTGGCTGGATGTTTAAACAAGTCGGTTCTATTGAATTTGATAAAGAAACAACTAATTTTGATAAACTTTTTGAAGCCGCTATTGAAGCTAATGCGCAAGATGTACTTGATGAAGACGATGTATATAAAGTTATAACGACACCTGAAGATTTCCAAGTCTGCGTTGAAACTTTAGAAAAAAACGGGTTCAAAGGTAAATCCGCTCAATTAACAAGAATAGCTGAAAACTCAATAGAAGTAACAGATGAAAAAATTGCAACTAATATTTTGAGATTAATGGAAAAACTTGAAGAACATGATGATATTCAAAACGTTTATTCAAATTTTGACATATCTGATGAACTGATGGAGAAAATAGATATTTAAGAAGTCCTATAAACGGACTTCTTTTTTATTATGTCCAGTAACAAAAGGGAATAAGACAAAAGTACTATTCTTGAGTGGTTATAACTGAACTTATACGTATAACGAAGTAAAACTTAAACATTATATATTATTTACAAGAAATCCTTAATAAATCTGATAAAATTTTTATAATATAATCTTCTATGATAAGGCAAAGAGTTTTGATATAATCGATTATTTATATTTTCCATATATTTAATCTCTTCAGATTCTATTGAACCGATTTCCTTGTAAAATCTTTCTTTTGAATCAATTTCTACATTTTGATTAGCATATTGTAAATAGAAATCCTTTAATCCGGCAGTCGTTTTTTCGACATAGGAGTTATATTCAGCTCTAATTTTTTCGAGTTCACCATAATCCAAAAATTTTCCTCCGCAATTATAGCAATCATCGACTTGAATTTGACGTTTTGCACTTGCAAAATTTTTAACCATATTACTACCACAAACAGGACAAATTCTTATTTCATCTTCGTTAGTTTTTTTAAATTTTTTATCCTTAAGTGCTTCAATAATAGGAGTTATATCATCATGAAATTCATCAATTTTTTCATATTCTCTGTTATCAAAAAATAGTCCTCCGCACCCATCTACACAAACATCAATATTAATAGAAGTCTCAGGTATATATATTTTTTTCATCACACTGCCGCAGGCAGGACAATTAATTTTTTCAAGATTATCTGCCATATAATTACTCCTTATATATTTATACAAATTTACATCAGACTTAATATACGTTCCACAATATATATAAATGTTAAAACTTTCTTATAGCTTGCATCAAATTCCGGATCGAGTTCAGAATTTTGATAAATATATTTATTATAAGAATTTTCTTCTCCATTAATCACTTTTCCAACATTAGAATTATATTCAGCTCTAATTTTTTCAAGTTCGCCATAATCTAAAAATTTTCCACCACAAATATAACAATCATCAACCACAACTTGACGTTTTGGACTTGCAAAATTTTTAACCATATTATTTCCACATACAGGGCAAATTCTTATTTCTGTTTCATCAGTTTTTTTAAATTTTTTATCTTTAAGGATTTCAATAATTTTAGATACATCTTCACTTTGTTCATTAACCTTTTCACATTCTTTATTATCAAAAAATAAACCACCACACCCGTCAGCACAAATATCAATATTTACACCAACTTGAGGTAAAAATATTTTTTTCATTACTCTGCCGCATGCAGGACAATTAATTTTTTCAAGATTATCTGCCATATAATAATTTCTTAAATCTAATATAAAAATATCTTACAATATATACCTTATATTGTAAATCTAAAGAAAAAAGACTTCTTTATAAGAAGCCTTTTTCCTAAATCAAAATGATTTAATTATTGTTCACTGCAACCAAAAGCAATAGTAACATTTTCTTTCGGGTTAACAGATGAAACTCTCATACCGTTAGGATCAATCAAATAAGAAATCTCATCGCCGGTATATTGGAATAATCCCATAGTACCTGATAAAGCAGTTCTTGTTACATCAATAGGCGCTTTAACGATAGCTTTACCAACATCAACATAACTTCTGCCGGCAGCTTTAAATTGACCTTGGAATATTTCGCCGGTACCAACACCGATACCGCTTACAGTTTGTTCTACTGCATTACTTGCGCTAACGATAGCACCACCGACTGTTCTTCCTACGTTACCCAAAAGTCCGCCCGTCCATGTAAATGGGAATTCTATTAAACGAGCAACAGGGTTTGGTTTTTTAACTTTATTAACCTGTGCAGTTAATATTTGGTTTGGAAGTTGAGCTTTACATTTACCGAATTTTATTGTGTTAAATGAAAGTTTCAAAGCACCTTGGCAATGTTTTGTAGGTCTTACAACTTCAAGAACTTTACCGTCTACTCTTGAACCTGCAGGGTATTCAACACCGTCAATAGTTACGGCATCTATTGTAGTCGCTGCAAATCTGTCACCTACATTAGCTGATTTTGCACTTATTTCATCATTGAAAGATAATTGAAGTGTAGGGATTTTAACTACTTCTTCACTATGATAGAAAGCTTTTTTAGGTGAGCATCCGCAATCAGCTGAAGTTACTTTATCGTCTTTACTATAGCCTAAAGATACTCTTACACTTTCTAACATAGAAGCAATTTCAGCACGGCTTGCATCTTTGTTTGGAGCAATTGTATCAGGTGAAGGGAATTCAGCCAAACCTCCGGTTTCAAGAACTTTTGCAACGGGAACTTTTGCCCAATTCGGTACTGTATTACCGTCACTGTATTGGCTTAATACTTCATCAGCTTTACATTCATCCATAGGACAATTAATACCTTTAGCCATGATAGAGAATGCTTCCGCTCTTGTTATAGGTTGATTAGGTTTAAATGTATTATTCGGATAACCGCTCATAAGACCGTTTTCAACAGCTTTGGCAATTGTTCTGTTTGCCCAGTGTGATTGAGGAACATCCTTAAACAGATGTGAATCATAAGATGTTGAATCGTTTAAATTAAAGCCTTTAACAACTAAAGTAGCCATTTCAGCTCTTGATATAGGTAAATTAGGTTTAAAAGTTCTGTCCGGATAACCTGCAATAACATTGTTATCAGTTAATACATTGATATCACAGCTTGCCCAATAACCGTCAGGCACATCTTCAAAAGCGCTGACAATAGGAGCTGCCGCACCTGTTACTGCAGAATATTCAAAAGGGGTTATTGTCTTTTTTGTTACATCCATACTTGTGTTTGTATGAATTTGAACGGGACATCCGCAATTTGAATTATTATTATCTACGGGTATTCCCATTCCCATTGGTGTATTATCAAGACAAGGGATTGGAGCTGCTGCACCTGTCATACTGCCATCTTGACATCCGCAAGACGGAGTTTGAGGGCAAGATTCAGCTACAGGAACACCTGAAAATCCCGGCATTGAATCGTCACCTAAATATAAAGCATTATTTCTTTCTCCAACAACTTGATTATTTCCGTATATCGCATTAGGATAAGCATATACCTGCTGCTGGAATTTTTTAGCATTTGAAGGCTGAGGACATACTGCACATGTAGGTGTTGAAGGCACCGGACATTGTGCTAACGGCGGACAAGGATTACAATCATCCGCTAGGGGTTTACATGTATCACAGCTCTTTTTCTTTTTTTCACAAGGGTCACAAGCAGCTTTCTTTTGACAACTACAACTATCTATATCTTTATGACATTTAGGACATGTTGCTGTTTGTGGTGTCACAGGAGAAGAACATCCAGACAATGGGCATGCTGCTAAAAGCTCATTTGATATTTCAGTTGCTGTTTCTTGTGTAAAACCTGCATTTGTACCCGCTAATACACCGATTGTTACTACGGCGGCAAGTGTCATTTTGTTTAATTTCATTTTTCCTCCTTGTTAATCAAGAAATGTTACAGGCAATCATTTCTCTTATAAATCATTTTTATATTTATTTCTTATCTTTGAATTATGATATGTTAGAGCCTCCCTATTCATTGCCTTTTTTGTTGATTATTATGGACTATTTCACTCAAGGGCATAATTTGAATTATTATTTTTTTCCTCTGTTTAAACTATCTCGTTTTTTATAATTGTCATCTTGTAAGCCGATGTTTATTTATCTAAAAATGTTAGTATTTAAATAAAGTTACTTGGAAGGATTTATGAATTTAAACGAATGTTGTATTTTAAGATTCCTGACTAATCCTGATGAAATTTTAGAATTAGCGGAATTATTTATTAAAAATATAGAAGAAATTGAAAAAAAATCTTAATTAACCGATAATAAATATTATTCATGATGAGGATATTATATGAATAATTTTATTAATCTTTTATACAGGCACAGATATGATATTTTCTTTTCCATATTATTGTTTATATTAATTTTTGCCTTTTTTATAATTATTCCTAAAGAAGAAACAAAAAATATTATCAATATAACTGAAAATAAAACTTTTGATATAAGGCAAAACATTATTTCAAAAAACAAAAAAGCAAACAAAGATATTGTAATTGTTACGGTCGATGATCCTTCTTATGAATATTTAATAGATAAATACGGCGATTGGCCCATCCCGAGAAGCGTATATGCAGATTTACTGAATTATATACAAGCTCAAAACCCCAAATACGTTGCTTTCGACTTATTGTTTATAAAAACACTTAACAGAATACCCAAAAGCGATGAAAAATTTATCAAAGTTTTTAAAAAGTATAATAATACCTATACTGCAATAAATTTTGACGATTATTCATTTGATTTAAGAATGCCGCCTTTAATTGGTAAGAAATTAAATTCAGAAATAAATTTCGATAAATCCAAAATTAAACCTTTAAAATTTACTAATTGCAGGATGATTATTCCTGAACTAATAGAAGCTACCGATAATATCGGACATATAAATACACCAAAATCTGATGACGGTTTTATCAGGACTGTTCCTATTATTATTAATTATCCTAAATATCAAAAAAACAGTACACAAGAAATTGAGGATAATTACTACCTTTATTTAACCGTTAAATTAGCAATTGATTATTTAAATAAATATGAAAATGCAGGAATTAAAAATCTTATAATAGATAAGAATAATAATCTGATATTAGGCAGCAGAAAGATTCCTTTAATGAATGATGCTCAAACCATTTTAAATTGGTATGGAGATTCAGGGTTAATTGCCGATACTTTTAAATACGTTTCTTTTTGGCAGGTTTTAAAATCACTGGAAGCTAAAAATAAAGGCGAAAAAGAATTACTGCCTAAAGACTTCTTTAAAGATAAAATTGTATATATAGGAACAAATGTATTCTCTTTATCTGATATTAAAACGGTTCCGACAAGCAAATATTTACCCGGCGTCGAGATTCATGCTACTCTGCTAAATAATATATTAGATAATAATTTAATCCATAAAGCATCTTTAAAATATAATATTTTAATTAGTATAATACTTGCATTATCAGCCGCATATACAGTATTTAAAATCCGCTCGGTATCAATATCAGTAATATTATTTTCCTGTTTCATAATGCTGTATTTATATTTTTCAATTTTTGTTATGGAAAAATTTTATGTTTGGATATGGGTAGCAATACCTGTTATCCTTGCTATATTAATATTTATAGTAGCTTATATAATTAAATATTTCTTTAAATCCAGAGATTTTGAATATACATATAAACTAGCAACAACTGACGGTTTAACTGAATTGTATAACCACAGATTTTTTCAGGAACAAATAAGAAAAAATATTATTATATCGGATAAAACGAAAATACCATTCTCACTCATAATAATAGACATAGATTTTTTCAAAAAATTTAATGACAAATACGGACACCAAGCAGGTGATGCCGTATTGAAACATGTTGCCAGAACTCTAAAATCGTGTGTTAGAAATAATGACTTTGTATGCAGATACGGAGGTGAAGAGATGACAATTCTGCTTAATAATACGAATCATAAAGATGCAGTTAAAATAGCTGAAGATATATGCACCTCTATAGCATCAAAAAAATATGCTCTTAATCCGGATTTGGAAGTTAATATTACAATTAGTCTTGGCGTAGCTACATACCCTGATAATGGCAAAACACCTTCGGAAATTATAGAATATGCAGATAAATGCCTTTATAAAGCAAAAGAAAACGGTCGAAATCAAGTAGGTAATTTATAAATTTTCTTTACATTTCTTACTTTTATGTCAATTTTTGACTTTCACGTGTTTTATATAAGCATTAGTAAAGGGGTAATAAATAAGGAAATTAATTTATGTCAACAACTGCAGTTTCACCTATTGATAACAAATACTCAACTTCAAATAATCTAGGTAAAAATGAAAATTCTACAAGAAAAATTGTAAAAGATGAAATTCAGCGTGCAAAGAAATTAGAAGAAATTGAAAATAAATACAAATCAGGAGAAATCAGCGAATTTGAATATAAAGCCTCTAAATTCCTTTTATCAATTACCCCAAATGATAAAGATATAATGTCTAAAAAATCACATACTGTTTTTTCAACTACAGCATAATAGAAAGGTTGTTTATAAATATGACAATTAATAAAATCAATCCTTATCAAAATATAATTGCCATAAATCAAACTAACAAAAATACAAGCGTAAAGTTTGACCTTTCTTCAAACAATAAAAAAAATCCAATTAATCAAATTCCAAATATTTATTATAAGCCAATAACTTTTGGCAGAAGTTACAAAGAACATAAAAGCTGGGGAGCTGTAATTTCACCTGACACAAAAGATGTATCATTTAAAATTTTAACATATCCTGATACAAAAAAAGTTACCGTAACAATAATAAAAAATAACGGTAAAACAAAAAAAGAATATGAATTAGAAAATAAAGGAAATGGAATTTTTGAAACAAAAAATAAAATTCCAAAAGAAGAAGCAAGCCACGGGGACAGATATTTTTATACACTGTATAAAGGCAATGGTGATATAGACAGAGTAAAAGACCCATACTCTTTCAGACAGTTTAAATTATTGGATGAATCAGTTTTATACGATCATTCTCTATATAAATGGAATGATGATAATTGGTATAAAAACAATAAAAACAGAATATCAAGAAAAGCAGATAATACAAATCAATTAACCCCCGTCAATGCTGCAAGAATATATGAATTAAATATCGCTTCATTAAGCCGTAAAGGAACATTTGAATCAGCAAAAAATGTTATAAAACAACTTCCGACTATAGGATTTAACACTATAGAAATTATGCCTGTAGAAAACACCTATTCATTTAACTGGGGATATGACGGAGTTGATAAATTTGCGCCATCTGAACATCTTGGCGGACCTGACGGATTAAAAAAATTAATTGATTATGCCCACAATATCGGATTAAATGTAATAATGGACATGGTACCAAATCATTTAGGTCCTGATGGTGCTTCACTTTTACGTACCGGTCCTTATATCGGAGGAAATAACTGTTTTGGAGAATCCTTCAATTTTGAAGGTGAAAATTCACAATATGTAAGAGATTATATTGTTAATGCCGCTCTTAATTGGATTGATAATTATCACTGTGACGGTTTAAGACTTGATATGACTAAATTTATGAACTCTGATTATACAATGAAACAAATAGCAGCAGAATTAAATTATCACAAGCCCGATGCTTTTTTAATAGCTGAAGATGCCAGAACTTCTGTCAGCATTGATGATTGGGGAAATTATTGGACGAATTATGATGAATTACATGATAAAAGAGTCATTAATCCTCTTTTAGCTTCAGAATCCGGTGAAGGGGAAAATGAAACAATTCACATTAATGCAATTAATAAAATATCAGAATCTGATACTTCTTTAGGTCGCATTGGATTTAACAGCGAATGGGATTTTAATTATTATCATCAATTAAATGATGCACTATATGGAAGTGTTAATTTAGATGATTTTGAAAAAGCTCTTTATTGTTCTCAAGATAGAGTTAAATATATAATGAGTCATGATGAAATTGGCAACTTTGAAGGTACAAGATTAATTGCAAAATTACTTGTTCCTATGCTCCATTTAAATGATAATATTATGCTTAATCCAATAGATGATTTGAGAGCCAAAGAATTAAGCGAAAATAAAAATATATCTTTTGAAGATGCAAAAAGAACAGTCATGCTGCAAAAAGCCCAAT
This sequence comes from Candidatus Gastranaerophilales bacterium, assembly GCA_947589705.1. Classification (GTDB taxonomy): domain Bacteria; phylum Cyanobacteriota; class Vampirovibrionia; order Gastranaerophilales; family Gastranaerophilaceae; genus Avigastranaerophilus. The sequence goes on along the minus strand of CANQCO010000010.1, from coordinate 18,258 downwards.
TCACAGCAGAAAAACTTGCAATTTTACTCTTAACAGGTGAACTTGATAAATATAGCACTGAAGATATTACCTCAAGAAAATGGAAAAAAGTTGTTAATGATGCTTTTGACACTGAAATTCTTAAGCCTCTCGGAATTAAAAACTATTCAAGAATTTCATACGAACAAATAAAAAAAATGTATGAAAAGAGTTATTCAAAAGTCAAAATGGCAATGGCAAGGACATTCGCAACACCGGGTCCCAAGATGGTATTTCAGGGTGATGAAAAAGCAGATTTGACTCCATTTAGATTCTTTAGAGAATTTCAATCTGTCAAAGATGAACACTACTTATATGTTGAAAAAGGCTACAAAACTGATAAATCTGCACTTAATGACTCGAAGCAGGGAGCAATTAAATATTCTCCGAAAGGAAGAATGTACATTAACAGATTTAAAAAATTAATCGAAGATTTAAATCAAATTAATCGTGAAAATCCCGCATTATCTAAAGGATATATTGTTCCTGATAAGACAGTAAAACATCCTTTTTCTCAAGTAATTTCAACTCTTGCTTGCGATAATGAATCGGGTAATCAAATTTATACAATTACTAATTTTAGAGATACCAAATACCCTGAAACCAACGGATATGGATATTATATTACTTTTCCTAAAGGCAAATGGATTGAAATATTAAATACTGATGACAAGAAGTATTCAGGTTCGGGAAATACCAATAATAATATTATAGAAAGTAATGGCAACCAAAATATTCCCGTTAATATTTCAGGTAATTCTACTATAATTTTCAAAAAAATTGATTAATTATACTTCCTGATTAATAAATTGAGCATTTTTATATTCAAAACCTGTCAGCTTTTTATCTCTTTTGGTATAAATGGGGTTGAAATACATTATTAAAGATAAATTTTGACCATCTTTATTCTTTATTCTTTTACAATTATTTTTCAAAAACAAATTTACATTTGAAAAATAACTTCTGGCTGCATAACAGGACTCAAAAGAATTAACATGACCAATGGTTTCCATAGATTTTCTTTTAGCTTTTCCGACAGGCTTTGCGAACTTGTCAATAATATCTACATCTTTTCCTGTTACCATATAAACAACAGGCTTTTTATTATCATAAACAGAATGAACTCTCGGCATAGCTGCATAATCCTTATCATAGGATTTATAAAACTCTACAAATTTCTCATTTTTTAAATTTTTAGCAGTTCCGTTTAAATTTCTTACAACAAAACTTTGGCATTTCCTTATATTTTCTTTATCAATTATGCGGTTATAATTACCTGTTTCTATATTTTTTGCGAAAAATTTTATTGGTATATACCCCTTAAATGATAAATTAGACAAAGAATTTATAAACATACACACCCCATTTTTGATTATTATAAATCTCTTTATCTGTTTTTTTATTACTATTTTTAAATTAATTTACATATATTAAAAAAACGGATAAAATCCGTTTTAATCTTTAATACCCATTACATCAACAGCTTCATCCCAGCCGTCTTTATAGAAATTTTCTTCATCGGGTGCAAGCAATTTCAATAAATGCAGGAAATTCCCTACATGTTCTTTTTCATCCCCAGATATTTCAGTTAAAAGTTTTTTAGATTTTTCATCGTCAATTGAATCTCTTAACTGTTCATATAATTGTATTGCTTCAAATTCCGAAGCAATACTAAATCTAATTGCTCTTATCAGTTCATTCTTATCAAGTTTTCTTTCTGTTTTATTTCCGCTGAACGGTGTTGAAAATTCAGGCATAATCTTCCTCCTTTTTTTATTTCTTTAACATATAAGTTAAAAAAAATTATCGCAAAGCAGGATATTATACTTTTATTTTAAAATCAAATCCTTTTCTATTATATAATCGGTTTTTTTCTTATGTATATTAAAAGTAATAGGTATTTGTATTTTATTGCTGCAATATTCAACAGTCCACAATTCTTTCCAATACCCTTTAACATATTTATTATCTTTTTTTTCAACATCATAAGGATAATGAATAATTTGAGTATTAGAAATTCTATGTTCGGTACATAAAGGATTTAACTTTGTTATAATAGGATAAATATCTTTTAAAACCAGCATTTGAAGTGTATTATTAGCTATTGATTCACCTTCTAAGGGTACACTCATATCATAATTTTGAGCAAAAACATAATTCTTTGCCGATAAAAATATTATTATTGCTATAATTATACTTTTTTTCATATATTATTCTTTTACCAAATATTTTGAATCCTTAATCTTCATGGCATAATAAGGTTTATCTTTTGATGTTTCTTTCAAGAATAGCACAAAGGGCTTATCAAAATAGAAAAATCTGGATTTATTAAAATCTGGCATGGAAGCTCTCATCATACCGATTGCAGCTTCACTTTTAAGGCTTCCTCCTTTATTATCCATTTTAAATTTTATTGTCTGCAATACCTGAGTAATAATATAGTTTGTATTTTCTATTTTTTTACCGCATATTTCATCATAAGAAATAAGTTCATTTACATCTATATATGGTATTCTTAATTTATCTTTTTCACCAAACGAATCAATTTTTATATTTGAAATAACATATTTGTATAAATCATCAAAACTGTCATCTTTGTCGGTTCTAAAAAGTATTACATCTTCATTTTCTTTAGTATTAAGTTTAACAGCAAAATCATTCATTGAGTTATAGAATAAAACATTTATATTTTCTCTTAATCTGTCATTATTACCTTTTCCCGTACCAAAGTATTTTACAATTTCTTTTGAATTATTAAACGGCATAGAAGAGAGTTTTTCAAATTCATTTAAAAAAGTAAATTCTTTCTTAAGCATTACATAAAATAAATATGAATTAGGCATATCCCAATTAATAAGTGATAGAATATCACTTTTTTCTTTAAATTTTTTATATATGTTTTTTTCAATTTCTTTCTTTAATTTTTTAGATATTTCACCATATACCTGATAGTATGAATCTTCTGAAATATCTTCTTTTAAATATAATCTTTTATTTAATTCATCAACAATTAGAGGATTACCGCCTTGAAGATTAACAGGATTACCTTTATTTACCTTATCCATAAAATCATTCCAAACCAATGGCAGTGTTATACACCAAAGGTTTTCTTTTACAGATTGTGATTTATTTATAGTAGTTTTTATATTATCAGTCTGAGATTTTTTATTAAAAAACATAAATGAACACTGCATTAAACATACCATTAAAAATAAACTCATTATAAACAAAGAAAAATTTTTTTTCATTTAAAACTCCTGATTAGTAGATTACATATATATTATAAGTCAAATAGCAAAAAAATGAATTACCGGGTTTATTTAAAATGAACAAATAGAACAGCGAGGACAAAGATGAATATAACTTCAATAAAAACAAACCAAACATTTTGCAAAACACCCGTAATGAAATGTAAAATAAGTAAATTTAAAACAGATGAAAAATCAGAATCAACTCTTTATAAAATGGATTGTGCAAATGAATCCGATTTAAACGAAGTAAAATACAGCAAAAATGCACGATGGATGTATTATCCGATGAGAAAAGATTCACTAAAAGCAACTCCATATAGAGAATATTATATTTTAAAAGATGATAAAACAAATGAAGTTATATCATCAGCACAGTCATCTCGCCATTATAGAGCAGACAATGTTGAATATCCTGGTTATTCAACACTAATAGAAGATATGCAAAATAATATGAAATATATAAATTCCGAAGAACCCGTATTAGCTTATTTTGCAAATAACGCATTGAATAGATTAGACTCTTCATTATCAATAGGTTTTTATCCTTACAATACAAAAGTTCTTAAACATAATAATTTTTCCGAAACAAAAAACGGTGACTGGATAATGCCTGAAAAAGGATTTTTAAATCTAATCGAAAACGCTGCAAAAAGAAATCAAATAGAATTTATTATATAATATTTTCTTTAATAGCTTTAACAGCAGCCTGAACACGGTCATCAACACAAAGCTTTTGCAAAATACTGCAAACATGTGCCTTTGCGGTATGAACACTTACAATAAGTTCTTTAGCTATTTCTGTGTTACTTTTACCTTTTACAAGATGTTTTAAAACCTCAAGTTCTCTTTCTGTTAATTGCGCCCTTGCATCTTGAACTTCTGATGTTTGTAAAAGCGTAACATTTTCAGGTTTGGGAAAGAAATTTAAAGCGATTGAAGAAACAGCAGGATCTAACCAACAAGCACCGGATGCAACATTTTTTATAACTTCTGATAAAGTTTCAGGTGTTATATCTTTTAAACAATAAGCATTTGCACCTGCGCCCAGTGCAGCTATTACTTCTTCTCCTCTTTCGTGTGAAGTTAATATTATAATTTTAACAGACGGATTCTTTTCTTTTATTTTTATTGTTGCCTCCAGTCCGTTTATTCCGGGGAGTCCTAAATCCATTAAAACGACATCAGGTTTAAGTTTTTCAATAAGATTTATTCCTTCCTCTGCATCTTGAGCTTCTCCGGTTACATTTATATGGTCATATTCGTTCAATGCGGATTTTAATCCTACTCTTGTTAATTTATAATCCTCAATTATTACTACATTAATAATATCAATTTTTTCTATAGTTTGTTCCATAAGATGTATACCTCACTAATTGCCTATTGCTTTATTTACGTACTCATATTAAAGCAATAAGAATAAGAAGGTAATTAACCTGTTGTACAATTTAGCACTAGCCAATTTAACTATATTTAGACTTATCCTTGGCGCCAATTCCCATAACATCGTATAAAACTGTTTTTATACCGTTAAGAGCCAGAAGTGCACCTGTAACTTTACCAATATTTCCCTTACTTATAATTGAGACAGCACTTAAAGCCACTAATGGCAAACATTTTAATACTGTTTTGAAAAATCCTGAAACATAACCTTTAATCTTTGAAACTATATTTAAAAATTGAAAATCATTTTGTACATCAAACCAAAATTTTTTCATTTTATTTAAGGAAGCACTTTCAACATCAGCAGACATATATTGATTATATCTTTTTGAAAATCTATCCGCCGACTCAATTTCATCTGTCACATAAGCTTTTTCTTTTGCATTAATATGAGAATCATAGACGACTGCAGCAGCTGTTGCAGCTCCTAATACCTTAGGAGCTATTGATACTGCTCTGCTATTCAAAATTCTTCTAATTGTTGGGATTATCGCCATACTTACTTACCGTTAATTGTTAAATTAATTACTTTTTCTTCTTGTCCGGAGAATAATCCGGTACCTCAATTCTATTTTGTGACGCATTTAATAAAGCATCATTAGCCATTTGTGCCTCTTGCCCGTACAATTTATCGGAAGAGGCGAGTTTTTTTAATAATTCAACAGTATTTTTATCACCAACTGCTCCTCCTGACGCTATCGGGCTCATTGCTAAGAGTCTATTTGAAGCAGAAGGATCTTGGAGCGCTATATTTAAAAGTGCCGTCAATGCCGGATTATTATATCTTGTTTTATCTTCTTCAAATCGCTTTATCAATTCTTTTATAGCCGCTTTTCTCAAGTCTTCCGATGGATTTTTTAAATAATTTTCAAGATTCTTTATATAATCATCAGTAAGTTCAACTATATATTTTGTTTTTCCGTTATTATTTTGTTCTGAAAGATTATTTATTGGTGTATTTGCGTTTGGTTTTTCACTTGAGATATTACTAATCAGCGATGAAGCTGCATTAGGATTTGTTTGTGTATTTATTACTTGCGGAACTTGTACCTTACTTACAGGTTGAGCCGGCTGAATATTATTTACCACTGGCACCGGTGAATTATTTCCTGCCATACCTGCCGGATTATATATATTTATATTAACACCGGAATATTGAGGCATCGGCTGATTAGTATATAATGATGTCTGCGGATATTTATATATTTGATTTGTATATTGAGAATTATTATTTGTATTTCCGGCAGGATTTACCGCAACTGAAGGCATTGAATAGTTATATAGCGGTGTTCCTGTTGTTGGTGTATTTAAATTATTTACAATTTCAGACATAATAATCCTTACTTTCATTTATATAAACAAATTTTTTAACAAAAATGTGCCAATTTATACATTTATTTTAAATTTTTGTAACAAAAAAAAATAACAATGATATAATGGTTTTATGGAAAAGAAAATAATAATCGGCTCTGATCATGCCGGATTTAATTTAAAAAATATATTAATTAAATATTTAAGCGAAAAAAATTATGCAGTTGAAGATATAGGCTGTTATTCGGTTGAATCAGTTGATTATCCTATAATAGCTCAGAAACTTGCAAAGAGAATAGCCGACGGAGAATATACAAAAGGAGTTCTAATCTGCGGAAGCGGTATAGGAATGTGCATAAGTGCCAATAAAATAAATGGTATACGAGCAGTCGTATGCTCCGATACCACATCGGCAAAATACTCAAGACTTCATAATAATACAAATATTTTGTGTCTTGGCGAAAGAATTGTAGGCGAATATCTTGCAAAAGATATTTTAGATATTTGGCTTAATAGTGAATTTGAAGCACAACGCCACTTAAGAAGGGTCAATCTTATTGAGAATTCTTAGTTGACTCCATTATAATAGAAACCGCATCCTCAAGTGATTTTGCATAGGGAATAATACCTTCTAAATATGCAAATGATAAAGCTTCTTTGACACTTACAGACGGATTTGCTATTACAAATTTCCCACCGTTTTCAGCACATATTTTATATATATCGGCAAATATATATGCGTTATCAATATCAAACGCTGTAATTTCTTTTAAGTCAAACAATATACTCTTTACACCTGTATATACTAATGAATTTATATTTTTTATTAACTCATCAAAAATTTTTGAATCATTAAATCGTTTTATAACATACGAAGCTATTTCATTATTAATAATATATCTTGTAAAAGAAACATTTTTATCAGATTGAAATGTAGTACTTAAATACTTTAATAGCTTAGAATGCCAAGTTTTATCTTTTTGGATATAAAAATCAATACCAAGTTCATAGCATTTATCAATTAAAGATTTATCATCCGTACCTGAGACAACAACAATTTTTAGATACTGTTCGGAGTCAGAACGTTTTTTAACTGCTTGTTTAATCAATTCCAAACCATCCTCTGCTTCCGGAATAAATAAATCAACAATTACACAATCAAAACCGGCTTTATGAAGTTCTGAAACTGCTTCTTCTTTAGATCGAGCAACTCTTGGAGAAATACCTATTTTCTTCAATATCGTACTTAATTGATATATTGATAACTCTAAATCATCTGCTATTAATATTTTTTTATCTTCCAGTGATTCTATCTTTATTCCTGTTGTAAATGAATATATTTTTCTTTCTATTTGAATCAACGCTTCAGAAATGTCTCTTTGCGTTATTTCCCCATTAAATTTTTTTTTGTCAATAGAAGCAAGTTCAAAAATTTTATCTACCTGTTCATCTGTTATTTCCATTACTAATTGTTTCCTTTCAGTTCATCTCTACTAATTATACCGATTTTTAAATCAAAAATCCATATTTTTATTTTTATGTAGTTTTTCTTATTAAATTTAGGTTAAATTAGTGACAAAAAATATATTTTAATGTTTTAATGTAAATATGTAGATTAGGAATTGATTAATAGTTGGCATGATGAAAAATATTAAAATTAAATTATTTATTATAATAGTTTTACTTTTTTTTAATATAACCTGTATATTTGCTTCTGCAACACAAAGCAATAACCTTGAGAGAATTATTATTAATCCTTTGGAAAATAACACTTTTAATATAAGCCTATATTTTTCTAATGATTTCAATACAAAAACATATATTCAAAAAGTTGAAAACGGTTTTTATTATATATATCTTCCGGATACAAAAATGAACGGAAGATATATAAAGATAAATTATAAAAATAAATATGATAAAAGATACTTAAAATTAAAAACCGAAGAAAAACCATTTAAAAACAAAGTTAAAGATTCCAGTTATACAAGAATTGCTATTACAATGAATTCCGATTATTCTTTAAACTTAATATCTAAAAACATAAAAGATTATAAGTTTAATATTATGGAAGAATTTTCAATAAATATATTTTCTCTTATATTTATTGGGTTCTGCTTAGTATTAGGAATATTGGCAAGAAAACTAGCTAAAATAATAAAATCTAATTGCGACATGAACTCTTATACATCATTTCCATCAGGATTTAAACTGCCAAAACAGGTTGAAAATACTGATGAAGCATTAAGAAAAAACTTTAAATATAATCTGGATAAAACTGCTGCTAAAAAAATAGAGAAAATTAACTTTAAGCAAAATATAAAAACAGCTGATAATAATTCATTTCAATGTTTTAATATTCCTTTAAAAAATGATAATATTTCCATTCAAAATGACGTCGAAAATGTCATAAAAAAGACATCTGAGCTTCTTAAAGAAAAAGCAAAAATTATAAAAAACAAATTACACTCTAATCCGTTAGATGATACAAAATTGAAAACAAAAGGAAATATAAACAAAAATTATGAAATATTATCTATTATAAAATTAGATAAAAAAAGAGGTTTTTATCTGTCTAAAGAAAATAATACTGTTTTACTGTATGGTTTTATTGGCAGCAAAACTCTTCCGTTAAGAAGATTTATAGATATACCTAAAATAAGTTTACAAGCCAGATTTTATGATAAAAAACAAAAAAATGATATATATATTGTAAAAGTAGATTCTTATAAAGCTTTGATTGAATTTTCTGATAATACAATTAAAGAGTTGGCTATAATATAAAAATGAAAAGAGTCTATTTCTGTTTATTATTTTTTATATTAGCTTTATTATTTTTTTTTAATATAAATAATAAGAAATCGGATTATTTAACATTTTCATCTTGGGGTTCACAGAGCGAAACTGTTATTTTACAAGAATTAATTAATGAATTTGAAAAAAATAATCCGGACATAAGAATAAAATTTATTCACGTACCGCAAAACTATTTTCAAAAAATCCAGCTGCTTTTTGCCTCCAATTTAGAACCTGATGTTATTTTTTTTAATAATCAAAATATACAAATGTATATAAAAGCAGGATTGTTGGAAGATTTAACACCTTATATAGATAAAAAGGATTTTTTTGAAGAAGCCCTAAACTGTTTTTCCTATAACGGAAAAATATATGCAATTCCTAGAGATATTTCAACTCTTGTTATTTATTATAATAAATCCATTTTTAAACCTAATAAACCGTTTAAAAACATATATGAATTAAGAGATGAGGCAATAAGACATACAAATAAAAATCATTTTGGGATAAATTTTGAAGAAGATTCACTATTTTGGGTTTATTATTTGGCTTCTAACGGAGGTGGAATAATATCTGATGACAAATCTCAAATCATAATTAACAGTGAAAAAAGTAAAGAAGCCATTAATTTATATTCCGATTTGATAAATAAATATAATGCAATACCATCAAAATCACAAATAGGGAGCATGACTACAGCCCAAATGTTTATAAACGGGAAACTTGCAATGTATTTAGGCGGAAGGTGGATGGTTCCTAAATTTAGACAAGTATTGGATTTTGATTGGGATATTATTGAATTTCCTTCAACAAAAAATAATAAACTATATTTAGACTCTTCCGGCTGGGCTGTTTCTAAAAAATCAGCAAATAAAGAAAAAGCACTTAAATTTGTTAAATATTTATCTAATAAAACCTCTATAGATAAAATGGCGCAAACAGGACTTATAATACCCGCAAGAATTGATTGTGCATATGATTTAATTTCCTTAGATAAAAATAAAAAACCAAAAAACTCAATTATATTTATCAGTATGATAAAAAATACAAAACCTACACCTGCAAATGAAAATTACCCAGCCATTAATGATATAATCAAAGAAAAAATGCAGATTTTATTCTCAGATAATACAAAAAGTAAAGATGTTTTTAATGATAGAACAATAAAACAATTGGAAAGCTTATTATAATGGAATTTATAGAAAAAATATTTAAATTAAAAGAGAATAAAACCACAATAAAAACAGAAATTTTAGCAGGTGTAACCACTTTTTTTACGATGTCATATTTATTCGTTCTAAGCCCTAAATTACTTGAAACAGCAGGAATGGACTTAGGCGCATCTATTACAGCTCTGGGTATTGTTGTATTTATATGCAGTTTATTAATGGGATTAATTGCCAATAAGCCTTATGCTACTGCACCTTTTTTAGGGGAAACTGCTTTTATTGCATATACTCTTGTAAATATTAACGGATTTTCGATTAAAACAGTATTTTCCGCTATATTTATATGCGGTATCGCTTTATTATTAATGACAATTTTTAATATCAGAGAATACCTCGTTAATAAGATTCCCGATTCAATTAAATTGGCATTTTGTATCGGACTTGGTTTATTTTTTATATTTATTGCTCTTAAAGATATAGGTATAGTCTCTTTTACACAAAATTCCATTCCTATTCAAGCCGGTAATTATACAAATCCGCATATTATTCTTGGTATTATTTGTTTTTCATTAATTATAATACTGGTAAATAAAGGAATAAAAACCGCAGTACTAATAGCAATTGTAATAACAACCCTCATAGGAGTTCTGATAAAAGATGTAACACTGCCTTATAGTTTAATTTCTATTCCAAACAGCATGTCATCTTCTTTTATGCAGTTTGATTTTTCTTCAATACTTAATAAAAATTTTATTTCCCTGTTTTTTGTACTATTTTTACTTATAAATATAGATACCTCAGGAGCTATCGTAAGTCTTGAGTATAACAGCGGATTAAAAAATACAAATCTGAAAAAAACTATGATTTCCGATTCTATTGCAGTAATAATATCACCCATATTCGGAACAACAACCTCAGGCACTTATTTAGATTCAATGACAGGGATAAAAGCTGGCGGAAAAACAGGCATTAGCTCTATTACTACAGGAATTCTCTTTCTTATCGGATTAATATTTACCCCCGTAATAATGATTATTCCTTCTTATGCTTATGCACCTGCTCTAATTTACGTTGGAATTTTAATGATTTCAGCATTTAGACATTTGAATTATGATGATATATCCGAGTTTGCTCCTGCAATTTTTACCATATCCGCCATGGTTCTTACTTATAATATTGGTACAGGTATAATGACCGGTTTTTTAATTTACCCGATAATTAAATTACTATGCTCAAAAAGACACGACACAAATATTATCCAATGGATTCTTTGTCTTATATCAATAATATTTTTTATCATATATCCATATTAAATTATCTGAACAAATGTAATTTAAAGTCTGTCTGTGGTAGAACATTGCATTAGATTATATATTAACAAATACAAATGCTGTAAAACGTTTTCTTCTATATAAAAAATTTAATAATGCTGCCATATTTACCTCAATTCTTCTATATATATAAAGTATATATTTTATCTATAATTGCTCAACTTTTTATAATTATTAAGTTTTATTAAATTATATAAAAAAAAGAAGAAAAATATTAAAGAAAAAACATTCATATCCGATATATAAATATATAAGCTTATAAGGAGAAAAAGACAAAATGTCAGTTAAATATATAGATACAAAAATTGATGAAATAGTTAACACTGAATGTCTTATTTCTGAAATATTAAATAACGAAAACTTTAATAGTTTAAACAATTTAAAAAAAGAACCGTTGAAAACAATAGAATTAATCAGTATTAACAAAGATTACAACATAAATGAAAAGGAATTTTATGTAATAACCGATACAGGGAAAAGAGGTGTTCACAAAAATACAGGAAATTATCAGGAAAAATTATACGGGAATTACAAAAAAGCTGTAGAAGAAAGGGATATCGGATACATAAAGGATGTTCTTAAAAAAGCCATTGTATTTAGAAACAATGTAGAAGAAGTTAAAAAACTTATGAAAAATAAAAACTTCATGAAACAATGGCGCAAAGATGTAGGAAGGATTAGTCCTTTAAAAATATTAAAGAATACGGGAAAGATGAAAGAAATCAATATTATTAAAAGATTAACAATCAAATAAAGGAAGCTTTTAGCTTCCTTTTTTTTATACTAAAAAAATGCTATAATCAAAGGATAAGGGAGGAAATATGAAAAAAGTAATAGTTTTACTGCTTTGTATAGCATTTATACCTATATTTGCCGAAGCAAATGCGGTAATTAATAAAGTATATGCAGTATCAACAAATGAACACAGCACTGCTGAACTGTGCAGTCAAAATAAACAAATATCTGTCAGGGCTCTAGATACATATAATGTTACAAAAACCTTAGCAGTTGAAAAAAATTCAGATTTAATAGTAGAAATTCAAGAATATAGAAACCCCAAAAGAGGTAAGCGGAACGGATATCTAAAAATAAAGCTTATTAACCATTCAATACCATCAAAAGATGACATTTATGAAGATGATAATGATAAAAATATTAGAGGAACATTAAGGTTATCAGAAAAAAAAGATAAAAAAGAATTAGCAAAAACTGTAGGAATAAGTATAACAGGACATATATTAAAGATTCCTGGTTTTTCACAAGCAATTGCGGTATCAAAAGGATTAATAAAACCAAATCCCGATCAAAACAGACTGCAATCTGCCGGTCATAATTTATATGAAAGCACACCTTTAACTTATATTGAAAAAGGTAATGACCTGTCAATAGAAAAAGATGCAATCGTTGTCCTAAAATTTAAAAATTAAAAATAATGGGAATTTTTTATAAGTATTTATTTATAATTGTATTAGTTATATTTTGTACAGGAATGACCTGTATAGTAAATATTCCTGATTTAGATTTGTGGGCAAGGCTTATAGCAGGTCAGCATATTGTTGAAACACTTTCTGTTATCAAATATGATTTCTTATCTTATATGCCGACTCATATTTGGTATGACCACGAATGGGGAGCCAGTATATTCTTTTATCTTGCACTAAAATACTTTGGAGATTCCGGACTTATAATTTTAAAAGGCATGTTAATATCTTTAACAATATTAATGTGCTATAAAACAGTTGAGTTAAGAAATCCAAAATCAACCGTTTCATATAACATTTTATATTATGCAATAATGTTTTTTGCCGTATATAATACATTAGGAGCAACAATAAGATGTTTATTATTTACGTGCCTGTTCTTTTCAATATTTTTATATATTCTTGAAAAAGCAAGACATACAGACAACAGATATTTAATTATACTTCCGTTTTTAATGGTTTTATGGGCAAATATTCACGGCGGTTGTGTTAGCGGCTTGGGACTTATATTAATTTATATTATTGGTGAATACTTAAATAAAAAACAGATAAAAAATTATATTTATACTCTTATTGGCTGTATATTTGGATTATTTATCAACCCATACGGGATAGGTTATGTTAAATTTCTATTCTCTGCAGCATTAATGAATCGAGAATACATCTCTGAATGGGTAAGCCCTTTTCATCCTAAAGTTTTTAAAATTTATATGTATTATAAATTTTATCTAATTATTATGCTAATTTCAGCTCTGACTTATTTAATTAAAAATAAAATAAAATACGAAAAACTTGATAAAACAAAAATATTAATACTTTTAACCGTAACAATTCTTTCAGTTATGAAAGTACGCCATCAGGCTTTCTTTATCTTTACAGCAGGTACTCTTTTATATGATGAATTTTATTGGTTGTTTAATTCTTTGATTGCATTTATAAGAAAAAAATTAGGAATAAAAAATGAAGAAACGATTAAAAGTTTTATTTTATTAAAAGAGATAATTGTATATATACTTTTAGTTATGCTTTCACTTCCACCTTTGTTAAATAAAAATAAAGAAATAAAAATAACGAAAACGAAATATCCGAGATTTGCAGTTGAATTTGTAAAAATAAACAACTTAAAAGGTAATTTATTTATCAATTTTGATTGGGGCAGTTATGCCGAATATAAATTATATCCCAATAATTTAGTTGTAATGGACGGAAGATACGAGGAAGTATATAATCCTAAACTTCTTTTACAATTAAAAGATTTTCATCTTGTAAAAAATGACTGGTACAAAATAATAAGAGATAATAAAACAGACGTTATAATACTTGAAAAAGAATATCCGGTTTATAAAAAAATACTTAATCACAAAGACTGGGCTTTAGTCTTTGAAAATAATATTACTGGTGTATTTGTTCCCGCTGATAAATTGAAACAAAACTATATTATGCCGGAAATTTCTGATGATTATTACAACAAAACTAAATTTGACACAGATATAAAATTTAATCTAGTGTCGCAACATTACGCTTGCTGTCTTGAAATTACTTTACGCTCGGTCTTGTCGCTCCTTCGGCTATCGCCTTGACTCGCTTCCAACCTCGCTTACCGAACTTCGTTCGTCCGTAATTTCGCTCCTCGCAACCGTAAAGTTGCTCACCTTTTCAAAACGCCACTCGCAAATTTTTACTCAGCTAACGCATACAGGCTCAGTCATCCTCACTACGTTGCAGTGCTTCGCTTTGTAACACATTCGACTTATCGTAAAAATTTACTCGGACAATTTTAACCAAAATGAGCATATTAAGGACACAAACTTAGTAATGAATTAATTATATTATTTACATATGTATCTTCAGCACCATAATAATGTTTGCCTTGAGTTATTGTATCCATTGCATTGTCATCACCATATAACATTTCATAAGCAATAATAACCTGAGCCATTTCATTCTTATTTAAGGAATTAAATTTTTGCATTCCAGATGCATAATTAAAAGAACTTAAGGAATTATACAATTCTGATGTTTTTAGAACTATATCTTCAGGTATATCATCTGGGGAATTCCAACCTAATGCGTTATAAGCTATTATTTCAGCAGACTTATATAATAAATTTCTAAGATCAGTTTCTGCAGCACCGGAATAATCTTCTTGTATATCTTTCATTAAAGATTTCCCATATTGTGATTCATATGCCTTCATAATTTTAACTATATCAGCAGGAGTATAATTACTTTCTTTTAATACAGCACTGACAGTACTTTCATCAGTACCAAGACGTTCCATAGCATTATATAATTTATTTGCTTCTATTTTCGCAATTCTATCACTTATAGAAGCTTGAGTTAATTCATTTTCAGAAGCATCACTACTATCAGATTCTTGACCGGTTCCTTCTGTTGTATCGGTCGGAGTTTGAGAAGAATCTGTTGATGGCGTCGATGTTGTAGCATCTGTCGATGATGAATCTGACGTAGAATCTGTTGATGACGAGTCTGATTCATCATTCAAATACTTATCAATTTCTTCTTCATCGTAACCAAATAATTTATCCCAAATTCTAAAAGTTGAAATTCCGTTAGCTTTACTATCATTAAATATAGACATTTCTTCTTTTGATAAAGTATCATTACCATCTTCTTCATAATTTAAAATATCAAATAGTATGCTCACATCCTCTTGGATTTCCTCAGGAGATTTTCCGGTAACGTCACACATAATATTAACAAAATCAGTTTTAGAAACAGCTGTATTTTCATCGTCAAAGCTAAAAATAGACTCACGAGATCTATTCTCACCTGCTAAAAAACGTAAATTTTCTAGAGCATCGCCAATCTTACTTCTATCAACTTCAGTATGATTTTCTAAATATTTTGATACTAAAGAATTAATATCCATATAACACTCCTTTATTCATACTAAAAGTTTTATCGACACATAACTTAAAAACTTTAATTTTTAAAATATTAAAATTAAAGTTTTTTACATAATTTAATACAAAAGAAAATTTTTAATCAATTTCGCGTCTGTTAGAAACCATTTCCCAGCATTTTTTAGGACATACTGCGGCGCAAATACCACAGCCAATACATTTATCATCACAGGCAGAGTATAATTTATTATTTTCTACTATAGCACTATTAGGACAGTTATTTAAACATACCTTGCAATCAATACAGTTATCACTATTCCACTTAGGAATTCTGACCCTGCCTTCTCCAACAGCAGGCATCGGAAAAACTTTAAAATCATCATGAATAAAATCACCAAAAATACCGCCTTCAATCCAGTTATTTTTTCTGAATTCGGCAGCTGTTATTCTTTTTTCTTTTACACTAGAAGGAAGCGGAATTATCTTTTTCCATTCTTGAAAATTAATTAATTTATCATATAAGTCATCATGATTAATTTTCTTTAAAAAATCTTTTAAACCGTTTTTCAAAAATTCTATATCATTATCATCAAGATTTTCAATTTTAACACAATTGGCGACATTTAAAATATTACCTCGAACATATATGGTACCTCCTACCATACCAACACAAGAACGGTTACCAAGAACAGACTCATATCCTTCACAATCCCAACCGCAAATAACACCGATACCGCCGCCCATAAATTCAAACGAAAATGACCCGGTATTTTTAAGAACCCAAAACTCAGGCAGTTCAAATTTAGGGTCATGTTTCATAAGAGCGCCTGAACGTGTTCCTACTCTGCCCGATACATATATTTTACCGCCAGCGGCGCAATGTGCTGCAGTATCACCGCAGTCACCATTTACGACTATAGTTGCACCTGAATTTAACCAACCCACATCAGCAGGAGCTGAACCTTCAACATATATATTTGTATGGGGAAGCGCCATAGCACCAACCCTTTGCCCCGGATTTGTAACTTTAAAATTCAAAGAAGAAACCTTGTCACAAGCCCAGGAAGAACCGCCTATATTATGCTGACCGCATGCTTCAATATCAAAATCAGTATACCCTTCATCAATTTTAGAATTAATTAATTGCAGGAGTTCCTGAGTAGACATCCTTTTATTATCTGTTAGAGTTTGTATTTTTACCGTTTCATTTTTCATAATTATATTCCAAAATTAACATACATATTGAATATCAAGCCTGTTTGCAACGTGCTTATCAACAGTTATAAGAGCGTCGGACCTTCCTATAGGAAGTGTCGAGTTCCCGACAGGTCCCATGAGCTTTTTAAGTTCAATATCGGTTGCAATAAAATAATTAACAATATTTTGTGCAACTGCGTCAATATCAAGCCTTTTTGTCAAACACAAATCCTGAGTAGCAATTCCTGCCGGACAAAGTCCTGAATTACAAGCGTTACATTTACCCGTATCATTTCCTATACATCCTGCAATTTCAAGAAGCATTCTTCCTGTAAAAACACCGTTTGCTCCAAGGCAAATAAGTTTAAACGCATCAGCGGCAAAGCTTCCCGTCTGACCGAGACCGCCGCCTGCAAATAAAGGAATTTCGCCCTGCCTTCCCTGATGAACCGCTGCCAGATAGCAGTCTCTTAATTTTGATGTAATGGGGTGACCAGTATGGTTTAAAGATATTTCATGCGCAGCGCCCGTACCTGCTGCTAAGCCATCTATAAAGAAACCGCCCACGATATTATAAGGATCTCTTAAAAGGTTATTATAAACAGATACGCTTGTAACAGAAGCAGCTACTTTTATTGCAACCGGAACTTTGAAATTAAATGCGGCATTCATTGATAAAAACATCTTCTGAACGCTCTCTTCAATTGAATATAACCCCTGATGTGTAGGAGGACTTAACAGGTCAGCTCTTGGCACTCCTCTTATCTCCTGCACGTACCTTGCCACTTTACTTGCCATTAAAAGTCCGCCGTCACCGGGTTTTGCGCCTTGCCCAATTTTTATAAGTATACCTGCAGGGTCTTCTATCATATCAGGCATCGCCTGAATTATTCTGTTCCACCCAAAGTGTCCTGAAGCAATTTGTAAAATCATATATTTTACATATTTTGATTTTAACAGTCTAACGGGGATTCCGCCTTCTCCCGTACACATTCTGACAGGCAAACCCATAACTTCATTTAAATATGCAGTAGCTATAGCCATTGCTTCCCACATACGCCATGAAACAGCACCTATTGACATATCTCCCATTATAACTGGATATATCCACCTGTTTGGCGGCAGCTGATTTGACAGTTTCATTTCTCCATTTTCATTATGAAGGTTCAATTTATCTGCTGATAATATTCTGCCGAAAGGAGTTCTTAATTCAAACTGATGACGGGCAGCATCCAATGACGGGTCTGTCATCTGGGAGATTCTGCCCACCTTTATTTTATCAAGAGTTCTTCCTTCCGTATTTAAGTTTGAACGACCGCCTTTTTTAAATGAATCCGCTTTTGTCGCCCTATATCTTACAGAATATTTGTCATTAAAATTTCTTACAGCCTTTATGGCAC
>CANQCO010000009.1 GCA_947589705.1 Candidatus Gastranaerophilales bacterium | reverse complement strand
TAGAAGAGTTAGCACAAGACCATCCTGATATATTAGATTTTGCTAAACAACATAACTTGCCTATTTACTTATTAGGTAAATAAATTATTTAATAATACCTAAAGCCTGTCCCATTTCATAACTATCTTTATTTACATAGACGGGGATTTGCTCAAAACCTAAATCTTTCATTGCAAAATATAAACAATGTTCCGGATCTGATGTAGTTTGTGCAAGGTCTATAAATAAAGAGTTTTCATTTAAGTTGTCGCTTCCGAATTTATTTATATATTCAAGCATTTCCTCTTTACTATTGTATGAATTTATATATAAAGTCGGAGCAGAAATCGGATTTCCGTTTTTTAACATGATATCTGTCTGCTCTTTGTAATAATTTTGATAATCCTTTTCGCAATGTTGAAAATTACTATTTTGATTTTTTAATAATTCACTTAATTTATCAACATCAACCATAGCACGAATGTAACCTTTTGGTGCAGGTTTTATTCTTTTAAGAATTCCTTCGGGACTTGTTAAATCTTCCGTATTATATCTATGGAATTTAATACCGTTATTTTGGCAATAAGTTTCTATATCAATATCTTTTTCGTCAGGTGCTATAACCGTATAACCTGCTTTGTAATCAAAAGTACCAAAATACGGATCCTTTATATTAAATTTATCTTCGAATTGAACCGTAACATTCGGGTTGTTTTCAATTTCTGAGGCATATTCTCCGAACTGTTGAAATTTTTGAAAATTATTTTCCTTATTATTTACTTTGAAAGTACTTCCAAAAGAAACATTTGATATCATATTTACTCCTTTATAATTTTTATCTACTAAAACTTATGAATTAGTTAAATTGACATTTATAAAAAAAACATTAAGAATTATTAAAATAAATTATTAATTTTAAAATCAATATGATAACGTATAAATATGACAAATATTAATTGGAGCGGATTCGTAAGTAATTTAGCAGGAAATTACAACAGAATTACAAATAACAAAATAAATAACAATCCGGAGCAAAATTTAACACAAAAGCAAAACCTACAAAATACAGCAGCAAATTCGCTTCTGCCCAATACCGTGCAGCAAATAGTACAAACATCTGCGGAACTTGCAATGCTAAATCAACAGCAAACCGTTAACATGCTAAAAGAACTGCTGAGTTTTCCAAAGAACTTTGAACAATTGCTCTCTCAACTAACAACAAATTCTCAAACATTGAATCAGCAAACTATTTTGATGCTGCTAGCATCTTCTATTGATTTAGGAAAGCTTTCTTCAATGCTAAAAAATAATGCAAAAGAGGCAATGGCGAATTTATACAAAATGCTTGCCGGATTCAATCAAATAGGTTTGAGTTTGAAAAATGAACAATTATCTGAATTAACAAAACTTATATCTTTTGTTGCCGCATCATCAACATCTGATATTCAGAGCTTAAAAACAACAATGCTTATGTACTTGCCGTGGCTTCCTTTAACCGATCCTGAGGCATTTAAACTGGAAATAGGTTCAAAAGGTTCAGACTCGGAATTTGATTCTGATGACAGTATAACCGTACTTATTACAACCATAAATTACGGCAATCTTCAGGCTGATATTTATAAAACCTCTCAAGACGGTATAAGAATAGATGTAACTTCATCTCAAACTTTTCCCGTTAATTTACTTGATGAATTAATGAAACAAGAAAGTAAAAAGTATAATATAAATATAAACATGTTATATGATAGGAAACAAACATTTAATAAAGAAAAAAACGAAAAATCAAAAACTCAGGTTGCAATGAATACAAGCCCCGGGGTTAATCCGTTTTTAATTGCAATATCATCTGCTTTTATAAAAAATGTTCATAATATTGATGAAAAAGAGAATATTAAAGAAACAAGAAAAGAGAAACTTGAATCATGACAAAGATAAAGACAAAATGGGTATGTCAAAATTGCGGATACGAAACTCCTAAGTATATAGGGAAGTGTCCAGATTGCGGAAGCTGGGGTACACTGATAGAGGAAACTGAAGTTATAAAGCCTCAAAATACCGTTAAAACAATGGATTTTGATGATACACCCGTTTGTCTTATAAATGAAATAGAAGTAGATGAAAGTATAAGAATACCGACAGGCTTTGAAGAACTGGATAGAGTACTCGGGAACGGACTTGTACAAGGCTCTTTAGTCCTCTTAGCGGGTGATCCAGGTATAGGTAAATCAACTCTTGTACTTCAAATGGCGGGTAATATTTGTAAAAACGGGAAAAAGCTTTTGTATGTTTGTGCGGAAGAATCAGGCTCTCAGGTTAAATTAAGAGCAAAAAGACTTAATGTTAACTCTGATAACCTCTATGTATATGCCCAGACTAATTTGGAAGCCGTACTTTCCCAATTGGATACGATAAAACCTGATATTCTCGTGGTTGATTCGATTCAATCAATATATACAGCTAACATAACGAGTTCCTCAGGCAGTGTATCTCAAATTAGAGAATGCACAAATGCTTTAATGGATGTGGCTAAAAATAAAAATATTACCGTTGTTGTTATCGGGCATGTAACAAAAGACGGCAACATAGCAGGTCCTAAAGTCTTAGAACACATGGTAGATACGGTTATATATTTTGAAGGTGACAAATATAAATCTCAAAGACTTTTAAGGTCAATCAAAAATCGTTTCGGTTCTACAAATGAAATAGGTGTCTTTAATATGGCAGAATCGGGGTTAGAAGAAGTTACTAACCCAAGTGAACTTTTTATGAAAGAAAAAACGGATGAAAACACCCCCGGAAGCGTAATAATTGCGACAAAGGAGGGTACAAGAGCATTATTGGTCGAAGTTCAAGCACTTGTAGGTGCCACTTCATACCCTTCTCCAAGGCGTGTTTCTACGGGGATTGAATTTAACAGACTGCTTCAAATTATTGCTGTTCTCGAAAAAAGAATCGGGCTTAATCTTTCAAAACACGACGTTTATGTTAATGTAACGGGCGGAATAGAAATAGATGAACCTGCTGCGGATTTAGGTATTGCATTAGCAATTGCAACATGTTTCAGAGATGTTGTTGTTGACCATGATGCGGTTATTATCGGTGAAATAAGCTTATCAGGCGAGATAAGAAATGTGTCTGATATAGAGAAACGCATCTATGAGGCACAAAAACTCGGGTTTAAAAAAGTAATTGTGCCTAAAATGAATAAAAAATTACTTGAAAAATATGATATAGAAATAATCCAAGTGCCGAGATTAATGGACGCTATAGCTAAATGCGTGTCAAAAAAACTATAAATTTATAACCTTTAAGATTTCTTTTAAGTCTGCATTTGTTTTCTTAACTTCAGCATTGGAATATTTAATTGCGCTGTCGGGGTCTTTAAGTCCGTTACCCGTTAAAATACATACACAAGTTGAACCTTCTTTAATAACTCCCTGTTTATGAGCCTTAATTAATCCTGCAACGGAAGCGGCAGACCCGGGTTCAGCTAAGATTCCTTCAGTTGAAGCCATTAATTTATATGCTTCAATTATTTCAGGGTCTGAAACGCAGTCAATAGTACCATTTGATAAATCTCTTGCTCTTTCTGCCTGTTTCCAGCTGGCAGGATTACCTATTCTAATAGCTGTTGCAATTGTTTCAGGGTGAAGTATTCTTTCACCTCTAACTATTGCAGCTGCGCCTTCGGCTTCATATCCCATCATTTTAGGTAGATGTGAAGATTTCTTTAAAGCATAAAATTCTTCATACCCTTTAAAATAAGCGGTAATATTACCTGCATTCCCGACGGGTATAAAATGATAATCGGGAGCATCACCTAAAGCTTCTATTATTTCAAAAGCTCCTGTTTTTTGTCCTTCAATTCTATACGGGTTAACAGAGTTAACCAAAGTTATCGGAGAATTTTTGGAAATTTCAATAACCATTTCAAGTGCTTCATCAAAATTACCTTTAATGGCAATAATTTCAGCACCGTACATCATAGCTTGAGAGAGTTTACCGAGTGCAATATAACCGTCAGGGATAAGAACAAAAACTCTAACCCCTGCTTTAGCACCGTATGCTGCAGCTGCTGCACTTGTGTTTCCCGTAGAAGCACAAATAATTGCTTTTGAACCATCCTCAACAGCTTTTGTTACAGCCATTGTCATGCCTCTATCTTTAAAACTTCCGGTAGGATTAGCACCTTCGTATTTTAAATATACATCAGCTTTTAATCCTATTTTCTTTGCCAAATTATCCGCTTTTATTAAAGGGGTATTTCCCTCATTCAATGTGATAACGGGTGTAGTATCCGAAACAGGCAAATATTGTCTGTATTTATTTATAAGTCCCTGATAATGATTCTTTTCCATAAAATTCTCCTAATTCATTACCCTTAAAAGGTTATCTATATTTTTTATTTTTTCTGATTTTAACAAGTCTTTTAAAGCATTTTGAACATCAGATTCCTTGCTCAATTCGGTTATAACAACTATTTCAGCAGTATTATCTTCATTAATACCTTTTTGCATAATTGTCGAAATGTTAATATTATTATTTCCGCATACAGTACCGATTAAGCCTATAACACCGGGGTTATTACTTGCATTAATTGCAATATAATACTCGTTATAAGTATCACCTATATCAATTTGATTAGCAATTTCAGTATGATGACAGATTGATTGAGGCAGAGGTTTATCAGAAGTTTCAAGCTCCGAAGCCAAAACAAGCAAATCACCGACAACAGAGCTTGCAGTAGGTTCAGCACCTGCCCCCGGGCCCGTTAAAACGAGCTCACCGACGGGATATCCTTTTAACATTATCGAATTAGTCGCATTATTTACTTTTGCAAGTAAATGTTTCTTTGCAACAAGCATAGGATGAACTCTTACATCTATGGAACCATCATCAAGCACCTGACCTAAAGCTATAAGCTTAATTCTGTATCCTAAATCTTCCGCCGCTTTAATATCGTGGGCAGTAATCTTTGTAATTCCTTCTCTGTATATTTTATCTATTGAAACTTTTTTGTTGAAAGATATTGTGGATAAAACAGCTATTTTATATGCCGCATCAAAGCCTTCGACGTCACCCGTCGGGTCAGTTTCAGCATAACCCAGTTCCTGCGCCTGCTTTAGTGCCGTTTCATAAGATAAATTTTGTTCATGCATTTTGGTTAAAATATAATTGGTAGTACCATTTAAAATAGCGGCAATTTTAGAAATTTTATTTGCACATAATATTGTTTTTATAGGCATTATGATGGGAATACCGCCTGCAACGGCAGCTTCATACAGAATAATTACGTTTTTTTCTTTCGCAAGTTGAAACAACTCGTTTCCTCTCTTAGCCAAAAGCTCTTTATTAGCGGTAACTATATGTTTACCATTGTTTATTGCCGTCGTCAGAAGTTCAAAAGCAGGGTTAACTCCGCCTGCTACTTCTATTACAACATCTATATCAGGATTATTTACTATATCAAAAGCATTATCTGTTAATAATGATGTATCTATATTTTCAATATTTCTTTTTTTATTTATATTTTTTACGGCTATTTTTTTTATTTCAATTTCTTTATGCGATTGTAAGACTTTATAAACACCTGTTCCAACAGTACCAAAACCTATAATCCCGGCTTGTAATTTTTTCATAAACTCTCCTGAAATATATATTAAGTTAGCTTCATTTAAACATAATAATAATTAAAAAACACCTGTTTTTATGTAAAAAAAGACATATTATAAAGATTTGTTACAAAATTAAAAACTTCTGAATTTCACTTATTTAAAATGTTTTTATATAGATGAAGAGAAAATACACTTGGGGATTAGGAGGATTATTATGGGCGGAAGATATGTTTCATTATTAAATATAGGCAGAAGCTCAAATTATGTTTCATTGCTGTCATCTTCTAATATGGGAGGGGAAACAGCAGGAAGCGTTGCAAGCTTTTTTGGAAATTCTTCTAATATAGCATATACAGGTGGAGAAACAGCAGGTTCAGTCGCTTCAAGTTCTTTTGGTACAAGTTGTTCAACATCCACCAGCGGTTCATTTTCGGCTATTACTTAAATTTTATACAAACAAAAAAAGATGGTGCTTTTTGAAAAAAGCACCATCTTTTTGTTTAATATTATTATTGTTGATTTTCAGCTTCTTTAATTGCAGCAAAACAATCCTTGCAATATACTTCCTTACCTTCAATCGGTTTAAAAGGAACTTTAGTTTGACAGCCGCATTTTGAACAAGTTACTTCATATAATTTTCTTCTGTTCTTTTGTCTTCTGTTTTTTCTGCATTCAGGACAGCGTTTTGGCTTATTAACAAGACCTCTTTGTGCATAGAATTCTTGCTCGCCTGCCGTAAATACAAATTCACTTCCACAATCTTCGCAAATAAGTTTTTCGTCTTCGTACATTTTTGGGTTTCTCCTTAGTTTGGTAAATTCTTGTAAATAATTTGCGATAGAAATTAAATTTTTAAACTGTTTAATTACTAGTTAGTTATCTACATTTTTAATTGTATAATTTAAAATTAAATTTAGCAATATGGAAGCAAAATAAAATATTAAGTAATGTAAAAAAAAAGACAAAAAGGTATGCTAATTAGCAATAATATTATTTTAGCATGTTTAACATGACGGGTATGTATCTGTGAGGAAATAATGGTCTATTCTCTAGGGGTTCAAGGTCAAAATAGCATAAAAAATATACAAAATATTTCTTTCGGAAAAGAAGAAGAAAGAAAAAAGAGTAAATGCGAAAATAAAGACACAATATTGTCAGAAGAACATTCTAAACGTCCTATAGAAACAGGGCTAAAAATAAACACTGAAAAGCTTTTTAACGCATTTACCAAATATCCGAAAAAAGGCATGGAAGGAAGCAAAAACGCTAACTTTTATGAATTTCTAACAATGGGCTCCGTACCATATATAATCGGTAGTGCAATGATGATGGCAGTATTCAATTTTGCAAACAGATATTATGATACGCCTTCATCAGTAAATGCTTCTAAACTCGGCAAAAAAATGGCACTTGGTGTAGTTGCCTACGGGGTATTAAAAAATATTTCAAAGAAATTTATTGAATTACCTGTTAAATATAAATACGGTATAGATGTTAACCTTCCATATAAAAAGATAATTAATGAACTGCCCGAAGAAAATAATAAAGATAATTTAGTTACTTATGAATATCATAAAGTATTTGAAAGCGTTGATTTCCCACGCTGGGATTTATTATATGACAATAAATTCTATGGAGATAAAAGAAACGGTTATTTTGAAAAAATAGCAAAAAAATACGGTTATAAAGAAGGAGAATTAGACTATTCCGACCAAAAAATGAAATCAAAAATAAAAGAAACAGTAACAAAAACAAAACTATTTTCAACATTATCCTCATATCTGTGGGCAGCAACAGGTGTAGGTATTGCACTTCAAAAACCTTGGGAATCCATGGTATTTAACCCGAAACAAAGAATAACAAATTTTAAAAATCATATAGAAATAGCAAAAATTGCCAAAGAACAGGGCAGAAAGATTGCAAAATACAAATTTCTCCCTCAAGATTTTTTAAATAAATTTATTAAGAGCTTTAAAGAATTTGTTAATAATAGCAATAAAGCCACTAAATATGCGGGCAGAGGGCTAATTGGAGCTGCTGTTCTTATGACTTTATTAGGCAATTTTTTCACTTTAAAAGACTTTAATAAAGATAAGGGGTCTAAAACTCAGGCATCAACATCATTAATTGATGAAAGTAAAGAAAAGGTAGTTTGTTAGTATGAGTAATGTATTGAACACAATAATATCCAAACAAACCGTTAATCCTAAAGCACAGGACAAATTACCCGTATTTACTTTTGACTCCGAGGGAAAAACAAAACCTGCAGAATATAAAGGTAAACTTTTACCATCAAGTATTATCGGCTCTCCTGTTGAATATGTAAAAGACTTAAAAAAAGACGTAATAAGTATAGGTAAGGCTGCAAAAGGAAATGCAAACGACCATGAACTCGGTAGAATAAATGATTTAGCAATGAAAATGGGATCATTTGCTTTAGCAACATATTTATTCGTAAAAAATCCCCTTAAGTTAAACAAGGCAATGGAATTTGCGGGATTTACCACGTTCTTTGCTTCAATGGCACTTTGGCCAAAACTTGCAATTCAACTTCCTTTAAAACTTAGAACCGGCGTTGATATACATCAAAAATATATAGATTCTCAAGGCAGAAAAAAAATGCTCTTCCAAGATCCTCAATATGATTTGACGGATTTATATTCTCGTGAAGACTTGGATATACTTGGAAATAAACTTAAAGTAAATAAAAATCTGCCGGATAGAGATAATTTTATAAAACAAAGAGCAAAAAAGACTGCTGTACAAGGTAATACTTTATGGATGATGACAGCAGGTTTTGCAACTCCCTTAATGAGTGCTTTGGGTTGTAACCTTCTTGAAAAACCAATTGGTAAAGCAATTGAAAGTTATGATATTATTTCTTCAACTCTAAAACTTAATAGAGGTGTTACTACTGGACCAATATCAACCTTAAAACAAAGATTAGCCGATAATTCTCTCAGAAAGTTTTTGCAAAAAAATGCTGATAGAGTAATGGATGAATCCTTTATTTCCGAGTTATCATCAATATTAGGACAAAACGCCGACTCAGCTGTTATTATTGACGCTATTAAAGATGAAATTTCTTCTCTTAAACGCAATGTAAAAATTGATGAACAATTTATTAAAGAAGTTTTATCAGGTGTTATTAATGAAGATACCTTAAGTAATTTAACTGATAGTCAAAAAGCATTATTGCAGAAAGCAATGGAGGAAGGTTCTTCTTCAAAAATTGCTAAGATTTTAATTGACTCAATGCAAATTACTAAAAAACATGACAAGATTAAGTTAAGTAAAAATATAATTAACTTATTAGAACGTGAGAAAAAGGCAAGATCCGTTCCAAAACTTAGCGATATTACCGATAAGATTAATTTAATCCACTCCGGTATGAGAGAATTTACGCAAGAAAAAGGTCTGTTAGACAGATTTATTTCAGCCAGAATAGGTGATAAATCAGGTACCTATATTGCAAATCAATGGAGCAGAGTTGGTAATAAACTTGTTAAATTGTTAAAACTCAGCGATAAAGAATTAAGATTAATATCAGAAGGCAATATGGATATTTTAACAAATAAATTATCCGCTCTGGCTTCTACTGACGTTGAATACGACAGTGTCATAAGAGAATTATTTGATTTAATTAATGATTATGAGACTAAAACAGGCACTTCTTTCATTTCAAAAATAGAACAAAAATCACATGAAATATGTACAAAAGCAAGCAGTAATATGCAATCAAACGGATTAGAAAAACTTGCTCAAAGAATATCTTCTGAAGTTCAAAATGGAACTCTTGAAAACGGTATAAATATTAATGCACAAGAAAGAATAACGGGAGCTCAGTCCTCATTCTACAGATTAATACAATCGTTAGATATATTTAAAAGAATGAAGAGCGGAAAACTTGAACGTCAGTTAGCAGAAATATTAAAAGAAGAAGGACATAATGTTGATAGTGAACAAATAAATAAACTTATTGAAGCTTGTAAAAATGTTATTCTTAATGCTACAACTACAGATTATGTTGAAAAATTAAAGAGTTCAGGTTTCAATTTATCTGAATCAGAATATAAAGCCGTTATGAGAGTATTATTCGATAACGGATTGGAAGATGATGTAACTTCATCACTTCAGCAAAGTCTTACAAACTGCAATATTGGTATTGACAGGGTTAAAGAAATGTTGGAGGGTTACAGAAAATATAAAGATGAAGTTATGAATAAAATAGCCAACTGGCAAAATAACATGACACCTGAATTATCACAATGCACTGTTTCAGGCATAACAAACAGTGCTAATGCAGTAGAAAGAAACAATTTAGCAGGTAAATCAATTAAAAATTACATGCAAGATTTATCAAAACAAGTATATAATTCTCACAAATGGCTGAAAATATTTGGTATTTCAATGGCAGTCTTAACGGCAGTAACACTTATAATAGGACTTACTATCGGAAGAAAAAGCAAAATGGAAAAACAGGTAGAGGAAGAAAGCAAGAAAAATGGCTAATTATATTGATAAATATATTCAAATACCACAATTAACACAGGTTCAAACCCCTGTTAAGTCTGCTCCTGTTTCCTCTCAGAATTATACTGAGAAAAAATCCGAGTCTTTTGGTACGAATATTCTTGAAAAATTTTTACAAAATCAAGGACTAATTTCAACTGCACAAGTAAATCAAGTTAATTTATCACAAACAGAAAATACATATAAAAACAATTTAAGAACTAAATTTAAAAATAATGATTCAAAAATAATGGGAATAATAATAAGAAACTTTGGTGCAGAAGATAGAACAGGCAATCAGCTTTTAAGAGAAGGTGATATAAGAGGTAATTTTAATAATGCTGTAAAAAGATTGGATGAGTTAAAAAAACTCGGAATTAACACACTGCATGTACTTCCCGTAAATCCTCCGGGTAAGGAAAATGCAATGGGAACAGCAGGTTCTGTATATGCGCCTATGGATTTTCTTCAAATAGACCCTGCATTAGACGATAAAACAGACCCCAGAACTGTTAAAGAAGAATTTAAGAGTTTTATAAACGAATGCCACAAACGTGGAATAAGCGTAATGCTTGATTTACCAAGCTGTGCTTCTTATGATTTATTTAAAAAACGCCCAGAATTAATGGCATTTGAAAAAGACGGTACTCCTAAAACTCCGGGGGGTTGGAATGATATTAGAATGTTCAGTCCTTGGAAAGATGAAACTAAAAAAGAATTAAATCCTGAATTGCTTCAAATGCACAAAGATTTTGTTGATATGTGTATTGATTTAGGTGTTGACGGTATTCGTGCAGATGTATCAAGAACTAAACCTACAGAATTTTGGGATATATTAATAAACTATTCAAGAAGTAAAGATCCTGAATTTGCATGGCTTGCTGAAAGCTATACTTATGAGGACGCTTCTCCACAATTGAATATGGATTATGACAGACCTCAAGACGCGCTAAAAGCAGGATTTGACAGTTATTACGGTCAGTATCATATTTTCCATGAATGGACAAAAGCTAATGAACTTATAGACTACGTAAGACAAAACATAAATATGTCACAGGAACTTGATAAAGGTAAATCTTTAATAGGTTCATTCGGCACCCATGATGATATATCAATTATGAACCACGGAGGTGTTACATATTCCAATTTGGTTTCAGGACTTCAAGCAACTCTTCCCATGTTGAATCCGTATTATTTTGATGGATATCAAACAGGTGACGATTATATATATGACTTTGAAGGTACAACAGATAAACAAACCGATACCGATTCCGAAGAATGCACCGTTCACAGAGGAAGACCCGATATATTCAATTTCTCAAGACCTTTAGTAGGTAAACACCCTGAAATAGGTGAGTTTATGGAAGCTACTTTAAATGTAAGAGAACAATATAAAGACATTTTAACTAAAGGGTCTTTTATACCACTTCCTGTTTCAGAAAACAAAAATGATCAAATAATAGCATTTGCAAGACATCTGAACGGTAAAACTCTTATTGTTATTGCCAATAGAGATGTAAATCACAGACAAAGCGGTTCTGTTGAAATACCCGGATTAAATGAAACCCAAAAATTAACTAATTTATTCCCCTCAACAGGTGAAGATTCTATTTTCCAAGCCGGGAACGGTAAAATAAATACTGATTTAGGTCCCGGAAGAATTCATTTATTTGAAGTAAATACTCCAAACATTGAACAATCAGGACTTGAAGTTCTAAAACAAAAATAACAGGTAATATATTATGAAAGTTTCTTTTAATACAAATTATAAAAAAATAAGATTTTGCAGCAACAATACAAAAAAAACAAATACCACTTTTACAGATAAAGAAATAAAAACCGCAAAAGTAAAAAAAGTTGTTTCAGAATGTTCAACAATAGCCATAGCTGTTGGTATCTTATATTTCGCAATGAAAAGAAATTTTAAATTCAATAAAATAAAAAATGAAAATAAAAAATTAGAAGAAGCTGCAAAGGTATTGCTTCCGGAAATTAAAATGACTTTGCCGCCAAAAGATAATTTATTTTAAAAGTTTAACTCCAGAGCTTGTTCCAAGTCTTGAAGCACCTGCGTTAATAAGTGCTAATGCTTTTTCTCTGTCTTTAATTCCCCCTGACGCTTTTATTTTAACATTTGTATTCTTAAGTGTTTTATACATCAATTCTACATCTTCAATTTTTGCGCCAACCCCGTTTTTAACAAATCCTGTCGAGGTTTTAGCAAAATCTGCACCTGATTTATTTATTAATTCACAAGCTTTTACTATTTCTTCTTTTGTTAAAAGGTCTGTTTCTATTATTACTTTCAATATATGATTTTCACATGCTTTTTTTACTGTTTTAATATCGTTTTCAATATATTCATAATCTTTATCTTTCAGAGCTTGAACCGATAAAACCATATCAACTTCATCAGCTCCATTTTCTATTGCCTGTTTTGCTTCAAAAGCTTTTGTCTCCGTTGTCGTGGAGCCTAGAGGAAATCCTACTACAGTAACTATTTTTACATTACTTCCTTTAAGATATTCTTTTGCAAGACTGACATTTTGAGGATTTACACAAACACCTAAAAAATTATATTGTTTTGCTTCATCAAAAATTTTTATAAGTTCAGATTTTGTTGCATCTTGTCTTAAAAGAGTATGTTCTATATATTTTGCCACATCCATTTCTCACCTTATACTTTCTAATATTTGAGTAGTTTTAAATCTTTTTGGGGAATAATATTCAATATATTTTTTTAATAAATTAATACAGGTATCAAGAATTTTTTCCGTTACCAGATTATCATATTTTGTAGGAGAAAGAAAATCTTGCTTTAAAATAGTATTTAAAAATTCTGTTATTTTATAAGGTATTCTTACTTTTTTAACAATATCAGAAGCGCAATCGGCACAAAGTATTCCGCCTTGTTCTATAGAAAAATATATTTCTTCGTTTTTCATTTGTTTTGAGCATTTTAAACAATTTGAAAGTTCAATTGAGTAGCCTGTAATATCCATAATTTTCAGTTGAAATTTAAGAACATAAAACATTGTTTCTTGTTTAGTTTTAGTATTTGCAAGTTTATCAAGAAGCGAATAAAAGAGATTATATATTTCTTCGCTGTTAGGATCATTTTCTATGCCAAAATTAGCTATTATTTCACTTACATACATTGCATAAAAAAGCTTATTCATATCACTTCTAAGATTTAAAAAAGTGTTTAAAGCTTCAGCCTGGCAGATAGTATCAAGATTTCTGCCTTTATTAAGCATTAACTTGTTAGCAACAAGCATATCCATTCTTCCGCCAAGTTTACTTGTTGTCTTTTTTATACCTTTAGCCACACCTTTTATTAAGCCTTTTTCTTTAGAATACATAACTATAATCTTATCAGCTTCACTAATACTGTAGGATTTAAGGTTTATAACATTTGCAGTGAATTGTTCTTTCATTTTAAAAACCTTCACTTCCGTAGAATACGCCTTTTATAAGATGCATTAGTTCATTAGGGTTATCTGAGTTATTAATTGCCGTTTCTTGAGTTATAAGATTGTTTTTATACAGTTCATAAAGTGATTCATTAAATGTAATCATATCATTATAACTGCCTTTTTGAACAAGTTTATAAATTTCTTCAAGTTCATTTTTAATAATAAAATCTTTAATTGTAGGAGTAGAAAACAATATTTCAACAGCGGGAATTCTGCCTTTAGAATCAGCTTTGAGCAACAGTTTCTGTGATATTGTTCCTCTAAATACTTCAGTGAATTGACTTCTTACAATTTCACGTTCTATAGGTTCAAAAAAGCTTAATAATCTGTTTATAGTATGTACTGCATTATAAGTATGCATTGTGGCGATAACAAGATGTCCTGTTTCAGCAGCAAAGAGAGCACTTTTAACAGTATCTCTGTCCCTGATTTCACCTATTACAATTATATCAGGGTCTTGTCTTAAAGTATATTTTATTCCTTCTTCATAATTTTTAGTATCAAGTCCTATTTGTCTTTGAGTAAAAATTGACTTTTTACTTGTATAAACATATTCAATAGGGTCTTCAATAGTAATAATATGTTTTTGATAGTTATTATTAATAAATTCAATAATAGAAGCAATGGTAGTTGATTTACCCGAACCGGAACTTCCGGTTACAAGTATAATACCGTTATCCAGACTTGTAAATTTTTCCAAACTTTCAGGAAGATTTAATTCTTTTAGTGTCGGTATATTAAATGATATAACCCTTATATTTAAAGAATATTTACCAAAAGTTCGTGCCAAATTAATCCTGAATCTTGCCACTCCTTTTAATTCATAAGGATAATCAAAATCGGAGGAGTCTAAAATTTGTTTTTGTATTTCTTGTGGTGCTGTTGTTTTTATAGCCTGTATTATATCCTCTTGAGTAACAGCGGATAGATTTGTTTTAAGTATTTTGCCATTTACTCTCATTGCAGGAACTTCACCCGTTATATAATGAATATCCGATGCTTTGAGTTCTACTGCTTTACTAAGCAGTGTATTTATATTATATTCTTCCATTTTTATTTCACCCGTACTTAATAACAGTATATTATTTTTTTTATGAATAAGAAAAAAATTTACATTTAAAAAATTAATATTATGTAATGTTTTTGACTATTACGTGTATTTGTTGTGTAATTATGATTATTAAGGCATGCGAAAAAATAAATGTACATAAAAGAACTTGAAGTCGACAATTTTAAATCATTTGCAAGTGATGTTACAATACCGTTCTTGAAAGGGTTTACGACCATATCGGGGCCCAACGGTTCAGGGAAAAGTAATATCATAGACTCAATATTATTTGCTTTAGGGCTTGCCAGTGCTAGAAATTTAAGAACGGAACAATTATCCGATTTTATTTCCACGCACAATAAAAGGAACGAAGCCTATGTTAAAGTAATTTTTGAACCTGAAAATAATGAAGAAGAATCTATTACTGTCGCAAGAAGAATTAAAAAATCATCTCAAGGCTTTAACAGTGTTTATTATTTGAATGACCAAATTTCAACATTAACCGATATTCATACCCACCTTGAAAAATATAGGATTACTCCAAACAGCTACAATGTTATGATGCAGGGTGATGTTATGAGTATTACCAACTGTTCAAGTATTGAAAGACGTAAAATTATTGATGAAATAGCAGGTGTTGCAGACTTTAACAGAAGAATAGATAAGGCTAAAGAAGAACTGTTAACCGTTGAAGAAAGAGTCGAAAACGCTAATCTTATCTTGACCGAAATTGAATCCAATATTGAAAGACTTGCGCAGGAGAAAGAAACTGCTTTAAAATATCAAAAATTAAAAACAGAAAAGTTCCAACTTGAAAGTCAGATTACTACCGTCAAATATTTTGATATTAAACGCAATTTAGAATTAACTCATCAAAATATTCTTGAATTTAATAAAAAGAAAAAAGATGAAGAATTAAACCTTAAAAAACTTGAAGAAAGCCTTGTTGAGATAAAGAAAAGATATAATGAAATATCCGAGCTGGTTAAAAATAACGGTGAAGCTGAACAAATTGAAACTAAAAAACAGTTAGAAGAATTAAAAGGACAAATTTCACGTAAAAACCTTGCAATAAGTTCCGTTGAAAAAACTATTCATGACAACTTAAAAACTATTGAAAATTCCAAAAACGGGATTGAAAATCACAGGGAAAAAATAGAAAAAATTAATTTAAAAATTGAAGAAAAAAAAGTTGAAATCTCTCAGATTGAAGAAAATATTAAAGTTCAAGAAGCTGAATTAAAAAGAATTTTAGAGGAAGTTTCAGGTCTTAATAAAAATGCAGATAAACAGCTTGAAGAGAGAAACAATTTAAAAAAAGAATTGGAAAAACTCAAAGAAGAAGAATGGAATATAAAGTCTGAATCGCTTCCATTAGAGTCTGAACTTACTTCTATGAAAAAAGAAATAGAAACAGCTAAAAAGACTTTATCCGATTTAACTTCATTTAAAGCCAATTTTAAAGATAATCAGGATAAATTAAATCTACAGGTTGAAGAACTGACTAAAGAGCTTGCCGATTATAAGCTTGCACAAGAAAATATAATGTACAATTTGGATAAAAATAAAAATGAAATATCAGATATGATGTATGATATTCAGCTTGTGCAGAAAAAAATTGTAACAATAGAAGCACAAAAAAGTGCTTATGAAGAAATAAATTTAGGCAGAGCAATTGATTCAATATTAAAAGCAAAGATTAAAGGTGTACACGCTCCTCTATTGCAGCTTGGAAGTGTTGACAAAGAATATTCAACCGCACTTGAAGTTGCAATGGGTTCAAGAATGAAAAACATAGTTGTTGATGATGAAGATGTCGCAAGGGTATGTATTGATTATTTAAAATCAGCAAGAGCAGGCAGTGCAACATTTCTTCCGCTTAACAGGATGAAAAAAACTCCATCAAGCCTAAAAATCCCCAAAGAAAAAGGTGTTGTAGATTTTGCAATCAACCTTGTTGATTTTGATGATAAGTATCTTGACGTATTTTTCTATGCCTTAGGTGAAACTTTAATTGTTGACGATTATGACAGTGCAAAAAGATTAATAGGCAAATACAGGCTCGTAACTCTTGACGGAAGTTTGTTTGAAAAATCAGGCGCCATAACTGGCGGTGACAGACGTGATACGGGGCTTAAATTCTCCCAAAATCAGGATGAAGAATTAACTAAGTATAAAAAGAAATTCCAAGAACTCCAAAGCCAATATGAATCACTTAAAAAGACAAGAGAAGAACTGGAGACAAGACAGGAAAAAATAAGAACAAATTATTCAAATACAATGACAGCACTAAACGGTGCAAAAATTGAACTTTCAAACCTAAATAATAATCAGGGGAATAACGAAGAAAGAATTAATGATTGCAATAAAATAATTAAAGAATCTGAACC
Source organism: Candidatus Gastranaerophilales bacterium (assembly GCA_947589705.1). GTDB lineage: Bacteria > Cyanobacteriota > Vampirovibrionia > Gastranaerophilales > Gastranaerophilaceae > Avigastranaerophilus. The sequence goes on along the minus strand of CANQCO010000009.1, from coordinate 18,529 downwards.
TAAAATAAAAAATATTGAAAATAAGCTTGAAAAATATGAAGAAAAACTTGTTTCCGTTAATGAACAAATGCTTTTGATTCAGGATAAAATTACCGAAATTGAAAGTAAAATGACGGAAGGTGAACTTAAAAAGCTTAAAGAAATGACTTCTGCCATTGAAAATCAAATTAAAGAATACCAGAATAAAATACTTAAATGCAACAATGAAATTAATGAATCAAAACGTGATATTGATTTTAATAATGAATTAATAAAAACAAAAGAAGAACAAATTGAAAGACTTAAAAAGGATAATGAACTTGCAGAAAATGACAAGTTAAAATACGCTTCTGAAATTAAAAATATTGAGGAAAAAACACAAGTTTTAGAAGAAAAAATAAGAACTTTAGGCGAAAAATTGATTCAGCTTCAAAAACAGAGAGATTTGATTCAAGAAGAACTTTTAGCCGCAGAAACAAATAAAAACAAGGTTTCAAATGAAATAGACAGAATATCAGAGCAGGTGGAATCATTTAAAGCAAGAAGAAGAGAACTTGAACCGCAACTAGAAGAAATACAATCAGAATTGAAAGAAAATCAGGTTGATATAAATGCACTTTGTCCGACAGAGATTTCAACGGAAGAAATAACAGGCAGAATTCAGCGTCTTCAAAAACGCATGGAAGAAATGGAACCTGTTAATATGCTTGCCATTGAAGCTTATGACAACATAAAAGCAAGACAGGAAGAGAAGAAAGAACAAATAGCGACATTAACAAACGAACGCAAACAAATTCTTGACAAAATGACCGGTTATGAACAGGTTAAAAAAGAAACCTTTATGAAAACGTACAACAATATCAATGAAAACTTCAAAGATATTTTTGCTCGTTTATCTGAGGGAGAAGGCACTTTACTTCTGGAAAATCCGGAAAATCCGTTTGAAGGCGGGTTAACTATTGAAGCGCAGCCAAGAGATAAGAAGAAACAAAAGTTAGGTGCTATGTCGGGCGGTGAAAAATCATTAACAGCATTGGCTTTGGTATTTGCCATACAAAAATATCTTCCCGCACCTTTTTATGCACTTGATGAAGTTGATGCTAATTTAGACGGGATTAATGTAGAACGTTTGGCGGATATTATTCAGCAGCAGGCAAAAAATACGCAATTTATAGTAGTTAGTCACAGAAAACCTATGATAGAATCAGCTAATAGGACAATAGGTGTAACTCAAAAAGAACACGGTAAAACTCGTGTAACAGGCGTCAAATTTAGGGACTAAGTGAATAATGTTAAATCCAAAGGAAGTTAATAATTTTTACATTCAAAGCTCAACTAAATCTTATACTAATGATTTAGGATTCAATCCTGACGATATTTTAAATAAACCGTCAGAAGAACTGGACGGTATTGAAGTTTTAGTCCAAATGGCAAAACAGGGAAAAATTGACCCTTGGAATATAGATATTGCTGATATAGCAGATAAATATATGCTTCATATATCAGAAAGTAAATCCAATAACCTAAGATTAAGCGGAAGAGCATTATTCTTTCTTGCAGTACTTTTAAAATTAAAATCTAATATTCTCGTGGGACTTGACCCTATGGAGTTTGAAGCACATGAAGAGTTTAACCCCGAATATGATGACTCTGACGATTCAAGGTTTTCTGATGACCTTTATTATCAGGATTATTATCCTGATAATGTTATACCTATCGAGGATATTATACAGAGAAGAACCAGTGTTAAATTAAACAGAAGCAGAATTGTTACATTAAAAGATTTAATAAGACAGCTTGAATTTTATGAACAATTAGACAAAAGACAAGCAGTAAAGAATTCGCTTGAAAGAGCAAAAAGAAGGGTCAGAAATTATGCAAATATGACTTCTGACGATATTATAAATCTTGCACATGAAGAATACATTGAAAGCAGTGTTAAAATTCTTCACGAAAATTTAATAAAGATTTTTGAAAAAGAAGAAAAAGTGGAATTAAATACATTGACCCTCTTAGGTTTGGATAAGATTTCAGCTTATATAGCACTTTTATTCTTAACGGCAGAAAGTGACTTTGACCTTGAACAGGAAGAATTTTATTCGGATTTATATGTAGTAAAAAGTAAAGAAGCCGGGAATATACAAGAAGAGAAGACGGCATAGAGGTATAATATGGATTTAAAATCAAGAATTGAAGCTGTATTATTTGTTACCGGAAAAGCCGTTGATTTAAAAGAAATTGCCAAAATCCTTGAAGTCGATGAACAGGAAGTTGAGGATGCAATGCTCTCTTTAATTGTAGATTATTCATCCCGAGACGGCGCACTTGAAATAGATGATGAAAACGGATATATAATTCAAGTTAAAGATGAATATATGGATATAGTAGAAAAATTATGCCCTGTCGATATATCTAATGCTGTTTTAAAAACTTTAACCGTTATTGCTCTTAAAGAACCAATAAGACAAGCTGAACTTAAAGAATTAAGAGGAGCAACTGCTTATGAACATGTTCAAGAACTTATTGATAAAGGACTTATAAACAGAAAAAAAGATAAGAACGGACGTTCTTATAATTTAAAAACCACGCCTAAATTTGCAGAATATTTTAAAATTAAAGGTAATTCAGACATTTTATCAAAACTGGAAACAAAAAAATTATCAGAACTATTGGAACTTAATAAATAATTTAAGGAGAATATATGGACGATATGAACAAAAATAATTCGGATGACTTTGAATTTAAAGAATATTCGAAAACCAACAATAACAAACAAGCTAAAGACCCGCAATATGAGGGATTTGAAGCATATCACGACGAAAACTCTCAAAATAATGTTGTTCCCGAATTTATTGAAACATCCCAAGACTCTACACAAAATAATTTTTCACAAGAAACATCAAGATTAAATTCATTTACAAAATCTTTAATCGATGAAGATAATGAAGAAGATAATATTGAAGATGAAATTCAAAAGAAAAAAAGAATAAGGAATAAAAATAGAAGACTTGAAGAAGAAGAAAAACGTAAAAAAAGCTTAATTTCTACTATTTCTATATTTGTAATATTACTTATTATTATAATGGGTTCATACACAACTATTATAAATACACTACCTGATAATTTAATGAAACAGGGTAAAAAATATTTGGAAATTCAAAATTATGATAAAGCACTTGCAATGTTTAAAAGAGTAACGGATAAAGATCCTTTTAATGATGAAGCCGCTTATTATCAAGTATTAGCATTATCAAAAATGCCTGTAAATAATGAAACTCAAAAGGCTTTATATGAAATATCACAAATGGAAGGCTGTGATAAAGGAAGCAATTATGCTGATGCCATATTAATCAATATGAAAAAACAAATTGATAAACAAGTTGGTTCAAATTATGCAGGAAATGCTTTATATAATGATATATTATTCAGATGGAACAATAATGAACCCATAACATATTTTGTAAATAATTTAAATGGTTCATCAATAGAATATATAAACACAATAAAAAAAGCATTTAGCATATGGTCAAGTGCTTCTAACGGTCAGATTATATTTAAAGAAACTACAAACAGTAATGCAGATATAGTTATTTCATTTGTTGATAAAGTAGGACAAAAAGAAGATGATGGGAAAATTGGTGATGTTATTCCTGTTATTCAAAATAGAAAATTAAACAAAGTTAATATCAATCTTAATACAAGATCAATGCAAGGAACATATTATCCTGTAGATAAATTTAAAACAGTAGCAGCACATGAAATAGGACATGCGCTTGGAATTTGGGGACACAGTTATAATCCTAATGATATTATGTATGAAACAGGCGATTATATAACAAAAGTTCCTACTAATAAAGGGTTAAGCAAAAGAGATGTTAATACTTTAAATCTTGTATATAATATGGTGCCTGACGTAATAAATAAACCGCTTAGCCCATTAACAATTAAAAATCTTTTTTATCATTATGTAATTACATCAATACCCGGAGAAGATTTTGAAATAGAAACACAAAGAAAACTTTCTCAATTAAAACACAGTAACGACATAGTAGAATGGGTAGATTTAGGTATAAAATACGGAGAAGCCGGTCAATATGTAAGGTCTAATACTATATTTACCAGTGTATTATCTATGACAGTGAATGATAAAGCCAATCAATTTGTTGTATTATATAATCTTGCTAATAATTACTATAAAATGAAAGATTATAAGGTATCCAGGAAATTTTTAACATTAGCAACTCGTTACAGAAGCGATATGGATACACAAATACTTGATGCTTTTTTGGATGTTAAAATGGATAGAAAAAACATAGCACAAATAAAACTAATGGAATTAAATGACAAGTATCCTGATAATATTGAAGTAGCACTAAAATTATCAGAAGTCTATCGTAGTGATAAAAATAAAGATAAAGCAAAAGAAGTAATTGAAAAATTAATAAAAAATAACCCTGCAGCAGCAAGAGATTTACATGTAGAAAAATATCAAAAATATGCACTAAAGAAGTAGAGCATATAAATCGTATTCATCAGCTCCCGTTATTTTAGCAGTGACAATGTCACCGGGAATGGCGGGAGTTGTTGTTTTAATATAAATTAACCCGTCTACTTCAGGTGCATCTTTATAAGTTCTCGCTATAACAATATCATCTTTCTCTGATACCGATTCAACAATACATTGTATTTTTTTGCCGATTAACTTTTGATTAATATCTTTTGAAATTTCCTGCTGAAGCTGCATTAATTGTTTTTTTCTTTGTTTTTTTACTTTTGATGGTATCTGAGGTTTAAGGTTATAGGCTTTTGTATTTTTTTCTTTTGAAAATTCAAAGACACCGAGTTTATCAAATTCCATTTCTTTTATGAAGTTATAAAGTTCATTAAAATCATCCTCGGTTTCCGCAGGGTAGCCCACAATAAATGTAGTTCTTATTGATACACCTTTTATTATCTTACGGATTTTTTTTATAAGTTTTTTATAATCCAATATGGGCCTATTCATAGCTTCAAGTACGTTTTTGCTAACGTGCTGGAGCGGAACATCAATATATTTAACTACTTTATCAAGTGAATTTATTGTATTTAAAAGATCATCAGTTAAAAGTGAAGGATAAGTGTATAAAATTCTTATCCAGTTTAAATCTTCTATTTTATTAAGTTCAATTAAAAGTTCTTTCAATGAAGGTTTGCCGTAGATATCTTTACCGTAGCTTGTAGTATCCTGCGCAATAAGACAGATTTCAGATACGCCTTTTTTAACAAGGTTTTTGACTTCATTTATTATATTTTCAATTTTTCTTGATTTATAAGGGCCTCTTAACTTAGGGATAACGCAGTAACCGCAATTAAAATCGCATCCGTCTGCTATTTTAACATAACTGCTTGCCCCCATTGTAATTTGCTGTCTTTCTACGTCCTCGGGATATTCATATAACGGCTTTTCTTTAACCGAATAAACAGGCTTCTTTTTATCTTTTGTTATTTTTTTCACGATATCAACAATCTTATCAATATCAGAAGTCCCCAAAAACGCCATAGCTTCAGGTATTAAATTTTTTAATTCTTCTTTGTATTTTTGAGGCAGACAGCCAGTAATAATTATTTTTTTTCCCGCATTTATCATATCAAATATGGATTTAACGGATTCTTTCTCTGCGTCATGAATAAAAGAGCAGGTATTTATAATAACAATATCTGCTTTTGTTTCATCAAGTGTTATTTTATAGCCGTTTTGGATTAATTTACCAAGCATTAATTCAGAATCAACAAGGTTTTTAGCACATCCATGGTTTATTAAAGCAATCTCTTTCATTATATATTCTTTCTTTTAAATATCTTAATTCCGTTAATTTGGGCTGTCTGATTGTATTCATTTTTTATCATCTCATAAAAATTATTTGCATAGTCATAAAAAGAGTTATAACCATATTCAAGCGTGCTTAAAGGTAATATAATAAAATAATCTGCCGGATTGTTTTTAAAATGGTCAATTACTGTTTTTTCGCTGAATGTGTCTTTATAAAATAGAGGAATCAACGTATAGTAATAATTATCTGAATTTCTATCAGTTATAAAATTAATCATTGCACCTTCTGGCATAATAACAACTTTATCGTTTTCATTTGTATTATTTAAAATATAATCGGAGATAAGTTTAATCGGCTCGCCGTCTTTTTTAAAGGTATAAATATAACCTTTTTGTGTTTCAAGCTTATAGTTTTTATATTTAAGAGATGAAAAATCTTCTATTAGAAATAGACCTGTTAATAAAATCAAGATTATATATATAATTTTTTTGTTTCTAAAAAATATTATAAACGTTAATAAGCAAACGGGAAGAAGGAAAGCTCCCATGTGTTCGATATTTAAAAATACAATAAATTTTATTGAGGCAAGAATTGAACACAATAAAAACACAAACAGCGGTTTATCTTTATATATTTCTTTTATGTTTTTTAAAACAAGTATTATGTTTGCTATTGGTAAAAATCCCAAAATTCCTTTTATGGGGTTATGAATTAAAACGGCAATAATTGTTTTAAGGCTGAAAAAGTTGCCGAAGTTTGAATAAAATACTTTCATACTGTCAGCATTTGCCATTTTTTTCATTAAATAAAAAGCGTTTAATAAATCGGAAATTGTAAGCCCTTCTATAAACAATATCCCGAAAGAAATAATCGGAACAACACTAAAAGATAATATTGCAGCTATTTTTTGTTTTATGTTTAAAGGTTTTAAAAAAAATATCGTATAAACGAGTATAAAAGGATATAGTATAAATTCATATTTATTCATTATACTTAAACCCATAAATAGGCATGAAATGTATAATAAACTTACTCTTTCAGTTTTTATGTATTTAATTAAAAACAATAGTGAAATTAAAAAACTTGAAAGCGCATAAACTATTGCATAAGAATATGTAATATTTGAGTTATAAAGAAATGTTGAAAAAACAAGAGAAAACATGGTTAATAGACACATCAAAAAAGATAATGTCTTATTTAAAAATTCTCTTGAAATAAAAAATAAACTGATAAATATCAAAAAAGAGTTAATAATTCCAGCAATATAAAGTGTAGTTATTTTTTCACCGAAAAAGTGAAACAAAAGGGCATTAAACTGATATGAAATAGGACCATAAATATTAAAAATATTTTTATATAAAACATGCCCCAGATTAATCTGCTGCGGAATATAAAATTCTCTTCCCGTATCAACCGATAAAAGCCCTTGATGGAGGTAAAAAAAAGGAAGAAGTGCAAGGGATATAATAAATAAAACTAATATTAACATCCAATCACTTTTTAAATACTTTTGCATACCTAGTCCTTATTAAAGGTTAGAGTTAATTGAGGAACATCAATTTGGCTGTTTTTGGATTTTTTGGAGGATAAATCTTTTGAATAGTCTTTTTGCATTCTATTCATAAGATTCTGCGCTTTAGAAATAACACTGTCAGGTAGTCCTGCCATTTTAGCAACTTGAATACCGTAACTTTTACTTGCACTTCCTTCAATCACTTTTCTTAGGAAACATATTTCGCCATTTTCTTCACTTAGTGTAATTCTGTAATTTTTGATTTGTTCAATAGTTTTTGGCATAACGTTTAACTCGTGATAGTGAGTTGCGAATATGGTTCTTGCTTTAATATTTTTGGCGATATATTCCGCAACCGACCATGCAATAGCTACACCGTCATAAGTTGAGGTGCCTCTACCTATTTCATCAAGCAGAATCAAACTTTTTTCCGTTGCAGTATTTAAGATATAAGCAGTTTCACTCATTTCCACCATAAAAGTAGACTGTCCCAGAGATAAATCATCAACAGCCCCGACACGGGTAAAGATTTTATCAACAATACCAACTCTTGCATAAGAAGCCGGAACAAATGACCCTATTTGCGCCAAAAGTACTATTAGTGCATTTTGTCTCATATATGTAGACTTCCCTGCCATATTAGGACCTGTAAGTATCATGAATTGTGTATCTTCAAAATTTTTGGTGTCTGCAATAAGTTTTAAATCGTTAGGTACGTACTCTCCCATAGGCAGAATTTTTTCGACAACGGGGTGTCTGCCGTCTTTAATGTATAATTCATCCGAATCAACAATTTCAGGTTTTATATAATTAGATTCAATAGCGGTTTGAGCAAATGAAAGAATGACATCAACTTTAGAGAGGAAATGCGCAGTTTCCTTTAGTAAATCAACATAACTTTTTGAGTATTCAACCAAATCATTGTAAATTTTTTGCTCAAGTTCATTCGCTTTAAATTGGGCTGATAAAACATCATTTTCATGTTTTTTAAGCTCTTCAGTCATAAATCTTTCAGCATTAGTTAAAGTTTGTTTTCGAACATAATTAAAGGGAACTTGAGAAAGATTAGATTTTGTAATTTCAATAAAGAATCCAAAATTCTTATTATAAGAAACTCTAAGGTTTTTAATTCCGGTTTTTTCTTTTTCATTTTCTTCAAAGTTTTTAAGCCACTCTTCACCGCCCGTTAAAAGACTCTTATAATAATCTAAATCAGCATTGACATTTTCATTAATAACCCCGCCGTCTTTATAATTATAAGGTGCATCTTCAGATATTGTTCTATTTATAATTGAAGCAAAATCGACCAGTTCGCTGCTGTTTTTTACAAAACTGTTTAGATATTCATTTTCAAAATTTTTAAAAATACTTTCAAAATTCGGTATCAAAGAAAGCGTAGATTTTAGCGCAAGAAAATCTTTAGGATTAATACTGCCATTAGAAAGTTTAACTGCAAGTCTTTCTATATCAGAGATTTTAGTCAAAAGATTAGATAAATTAATTCTGTCATCAGGTTTTCTAATAAGTTCATCAACAGCATTTTGTCTTTTTTGAATTTCTAAAATATTTTTAATCGGCTGCATAATCCAATTTTTTAACAATCTTGAACCCATGGATGTTTTTACGTTATCTATAGCCCAATATAGACTTCCGTATTTTTGTTTGTCTCTTGAAGTTTCAACCAGTTCCAAATTTCTTCTTGTATTTGCATCTAATGAAACAAATTCCGATAAAGAATAAGGTGATATTATATCAAACTTTGGGATATTGCCTTTTTGAGTTGCAATAATATAATCAATAATAGCACCTGCCGCAAGAAAAGCCTGTTTATATTCAGAAAATCCGAATGCTTCAAGTGAAGTAACGTTAAATAATTTTTTAATGTTATTTTTTGCTCTTTCTTCATCAAAAGAGGAAGAAGCCATTAAAGTACAAGGATAATTTAAAGTAATTTCATCAGGCAAATCCGGTTTTTCATCGGGTACTATTTGAAAAGGAAGCACCTTTTGCTTTTTTGCAAGAGCAAGTATTTCCGCAGGCTTTATCCTTGATAATTCGGATAAAATATCTTTTAAAGTACCTTTTGTTACTTTAAATTCACCTGTAGAGATATCGGTATAAGCAAGCCCATAAACATTATTAACATTAATAACAGAAGCCAAATAGTTATTACCCGTAGCCTCAAGTAAACTTGTTTCTGTAATTGTACCTGCCGTAATCATTTTAACAATATCACGTTTAACAAGACCTTTAGCTTCTTTAGGATCTTCTAATTGTTCACAAACAGCAACTTTAAAATTTTTTTCCAATAATTTTGGGATATAAGTATTAAGAGATTTAACGGGAATACCTGCCATAGGGACTTTACCGACAGTTCCGCAATCTTTATGAGTTAATGTAAGATTTAATTCACGATTAAATATTATTGCATCTTCACAAAATCCCTCATAAAAATCTCCCATTCTGTATAATAAAACAACTCCCTGATAATTTCTTTTTATATCAAGAAACTGTTTAAGCATAGGAGACGCATCTTCATAATTTATATCGCAACTGTTAGAATTCTTGATTTCTTCATTTATCATAGCTATACTTAATGTAATATAAATTCAGGTATTTTTCAATTAAAAATGAAGGAGTTTTAATGAAAGGTTGTCTAAGTATTATAATTAAAACAGTTATAGCCGTACTCGTATTTTTCGGACTTGTTTATATAGGAGCAGTAGATTTTATAAAGGAAAAAATAAATGAAAAAACAAATCCGCCTCAGGAAGAATTAATTGATAAAACAAAAGATATTGTTGATTTATCTGAAATTGACGAAGAATATACAATAGATAAAAATCTTAATATATTAAAAAACAGAATGATAATAGCCGAACACAATGCTTCTGGTCAAAAAATGATTATAATTGAACCGAGAAAAGAAAATATAATTACAAAAGAAGATATTGAAAGCGATGATTTCCAAGAAAAACTTGAAAATATACTTAAAAAATATAAATATCAGCTTATAAAATTCAACAAAATAGAAACAGAAAAAAAAGGAAAATTTGAAGGTTTATCACAAGAAATACCATATACAAAAGTAAAAGTTGAAATAGCAAATCTTCCCGTTAAAGATATGGAAGGGATTATAGGTATAGCAGAACTTGATAACGGTAAAAATTTGATAATCATTTCGGCAAATGAAAAGGGGAAATATTCTCAAATCGTAATGGAAGCATTTTTTAAGAAAGTAAATAAATGCAAAAACAATACGAAAGATTAATGAGAAGATGTATTAAGCTTGCAAAAAGAGGATATGGCAGAGTATCACCAAATCCGCTTGTAGGCGCAGTTATTTTTGATGATGATTTTAATATTATATCGGAAGGCTGGCATGAAAAATACGGCGAAAACCATGCCGAAAGAAATGCAATTTTAAAAGCTAAAGGGGATTTAAAAGGTAAATCCATAATAGTAAATTTAGAACCATGTTCACACTATGGCAAGACCCCGCCATGCTGTGATTTAATTATTGAAAAAGGTTTCAAAAGAGTTGTAGCGGGCATGATAGATCCTAATCCAAAGGTAGCTGGAGAAGGTATAAAAAGACTTAAAAATGCAGGCATTGAAGTAATAGTTGGCATTCTTGAAGATGAATGCCGAAGCCTTAATAAAATATTTTTAAAAAATCAAATAAAGAATGAACCTTATATAACAATTAAAACAGCTGCAACACTCGACGGCAAAATTGCAGCCAAAACAGGTTCTTCAAAATGGATAACCGACGAAGTCTCAAGAAGTGAAGTACAGAAATTAAGAAATATCTATGATGCAATTTTAACATCATCTTCAACTGTTATAAAAGATAATCCTTCATTAACTTGCAGGTTGAAAAAAGGCAGAAATCCAATAAGAATAATACTTGATACTAATCTTAATACCTTAAAAGACTCAAAAGTATATAATAATGACGGAACAAGAGTTATTGTTGTCGTTTCAGATAAAATATCCGATAAACAAATAAAAAATCATGCCGAAAATGCTGAATTTGTAAAATGCCCTTTGAAAAACGGACACATAGACATAAAAAAAGCTGTACAAATATTGTATGAAAAAGGTATAAAAAGTATACTCATTGAATCCGGAGGAATGCTTAATAAATCTTTTATTGAAGAAAATCTGGCTGACGATTTAATTCAATTTATTGCGCCCAAAATATTAGGTGATAAGGAAGCATACAATTTTGTTTACGGTTTTAACAGAAATAATATATCGGAATGTAACAATTTAAAAATAATGTCGACTAAAGTACTAAAAAACGATATAATATTATACAGTGTTTTTGAAGGGAAATAAGGTAAGAAAAGAATATATGATTAAAAATATTTCTCAAAACAAAATATTTTTTACATCGCAAAATGTAGTAAACAATGAGAAAAAACAAAACAGTTATCAGCCGGCTAGTCCTGCCATAGTAAAATATGCTGACAGTTTTGTAAAAAATGCAGGAAAGTCAACTCCCGTACTTTTAAGTATGACATTACTATGGTCATTTATTGATAAAAATTCAACAGCTATACCATTAAAAAAAGCTTTTGTAAGAAATATGAAAGGATTTTTCTTACCGGTTTTAATCAGTTCATCAGCACTAATAACCTATTTTGAAAATAAAAAAACTAAAAATGCCGAAAAATAAAATTTTATTGTATAATTAAATTATGACACAAGATTTAGCAGAAAAAATATATAATTTACAAAAAAGCGTACTGGAGCTTCACAATCTCTTTGATTTAAATATGGCAGCAAACCAGTCTCGCTCAGTTGAAGATTTACTATCAAAAGTATCTGTTTTAATAAAATCATCATTAGGTCTTAATAATATAAGATTTTTTCTAAATAATAACGGAGTATTTCAGACAAAAAATATCCCATCTGGAAATGATTTAGATTTTGAATTTAGTTCAGATAATGCTCCATTTTTACAAAATTCTAATAACGATTTAATAAAAATAACAAATCAAGATGGTACATATATTTACAGTGCCTTTTGGAATACATATAAATTAGGAGAACTTGAAAGTGAATATATAAAAATATTCTATAATGATGATGTACCTTTTTGCGTTGCTTTTATCGGGAAAAAGGAAGATAAAACTGATTTCAATGATGATAATATTAAATATTTAAATCAAATTTTTAACTGTATAGATCCTATACTTAGAAAGTTTATAAAAACACAAGAGCAGGAAGCAAAGATTTTAGATTTAAATAAAACACTGCATAATTTATCTATATTATATAATATCTCACAGGCAGTTAATTTTATAGATGATTTAAAAAGATTAATAAGTGTAATATTAGATAAAGCAATTGACACCATAAATGCAGAAAAAGGTTCGTTAATGCTGTATGATTCGTCTGATAATACTTTGCAGGTAAAAGTAGTATACGGATTAAAAGACAAAAAATATGAAGACGATATAAATAACGGAATTATAGAATGCCGTAAGATACCGCCTGACAGCGGAATAGCAGGAAAAGTATTTACCGAAAAGAAATCAATAATTACTAATTTAGGAGGCAGAGACCCCAGATTTGATCAATTTAGCGGTGATGATAATGTATCTTCATTAATTTGCGTTCCATTAATAGCAAAAGGTGAATGTATAGGTATTATAAATATAACAAATAAGAAAAACGGGAAACTGTTTAATAAAAAAGATTTAGAATTTGTAGAGGCACTGGCAAATCAGGCTGCTATTGCGGTTGATAATGCACAGTTATATGAACTTGCAACAAAAGACGGTTTAACAAAATTATATATCCATAGGCATTTCTATTTCTTATTGGAATCAGAAATAAAAAGAGTGCAGAGATATCACCATGTATTATCACTAATAATGATGGATATAGATAATTTTAAACATGTAAATGATACATACGGTCACTTAGTAGGTGATATGGTATTAAAAGAAATAGCAACAACAATACAAAAAACTATAAGACACGTAGATATACCGGCAAGATACGGCGGAGAAGAATTTACGGTAATACTGCCTGAAACTGCAGCTTTAAATGCTGTTACAATTGCAGAACGTATAAGAAAAAAAATAAGTGAAATAGAAGTTAAAGTTGATGAAAATACAACAATAAGACCTACGGTAAGTATAGGAATATCGGAATATCCGAATGCAGCCGACAACATAACAGAATTAATTGATTGGGCTGATAAAGCTCTATATACTTCAAAAGAAAACGGAAAAAACTGTATTCATCTTTATTTTGACGGTAAGTTTACAAGATATAATCCCTCTTAAAAATATATTTTGTAAATAATCATAAACATTTTATTATGTTAAATAATCTTATGTGAATTATTGCAATATAATTGTAATGTAAGTAAATAATATTCAAAGGTAAAAATCTTGAAAACGGCGATATATCCGGGGAGTTTTGATCCTATAACAAAAGGACATTTGGATGTTCTGAAGAGAGCATGTGCTATTTTTGATAAAGTAGTACTGGTAGTATCGGTCAACGTAAACAAAAAGAGTTTTTTACCGCTTGAAGACAGACTGAAACTTATAAAAGAAAGCTGCAATGATATTGAAAATGTCGAAATAGACAGCTATGACGGACTAACAATAGAATATGCAAAAAAACGAAATGCAAATGTATTAATAAGAGGACTTAGAGCAGTATCCGATTTTGAGTATGAAATGCAGTTATCACAAGCAAATAGTGCTTTATCATCAGATATACATACTGTATTTTTAATAACAAAACCGAAATACAATTTTATATCATCCGGTACGGTAAGAGAAATAGCACTAATGAAAGGCGATGTATCCAAATTTGTACCTGAGCCGGTAGCAAAATACTTAGAAAATAAATATATGAAAGGTTAAAACCATGACAGAACTGAGAGTAAGTCATTTAATAGATGAAGCAGATGAATTATTAGATAATAAATTCCATGTTGGAAGTTATTGTTTATTTATGAACACGGATGACTTGCAGGATATATTAGGGAAAATAAGAGCTATTCTGCCGGAAGAAATAAGAACAGCGGAAATGATTTTAAAAAGACGTGATGATATATATCTTGAAGCTCAAACCAGAGCAGACAGAATAATTAACGAAGCACAAAATACAGCGTCAAATATATTGAGTGAATCGGAATTAATAAGAGCTGTTAGAGAAAAAGCTGCAAAAATTCAAGAACAAGTAAAACAAAGCTGTGAAGAAATGAAAAATAAAGCGACGGAAGAAGCAGAAGCAATAAGAAGAAGCGCATATCAAGAAGCAATGCAGACAAGAGAAGGCGCACAATCTTATGCTGAAGAAGTTCTTGAAAAATTAAATAATACTATTGAAGAATCGCACAGAATAGTAAGAAACGGACAAGAATATTTATACGCACAAAAGAATAAAATGCGTGATAACAACCGTAAAGCAAATACTGATGAAAAACAGGTATATGCAGAATAAAATTTAAAAGGAATGTAAAACTGATTAATTGGAGGCGATTTGTCAAGTAAACTTGCAAAACAAAATGAAGCAGGTATGCTTAAATTACTGCCGCAAAGTATAGAAGCTGAAGAAGCTGTACTTGGGGCAATTCTTGTTAATCCTATGTCACTAGGACGTATAGTTGAATTTATTAAACTCGAAAGTTTTTATAAACCGGCTCACAGAGTTATTTATGAAGCCATGCTTGAATTATTCAAGAAAAATGAACCTATAGATATTGTTACTGTGTCTGAGTTTTTGAGGAATGAAGAAAAACTTGAAGAAGCAGGCGGAAGAGCTTATATTAATGATTTAGCACTCAATGTAGTCACAACGGCAAATGTTGAATTTTACGCAAAAATTATACAAGAAAAAGAAATAAAACGTGCACTTATAAATGCAGGCTCAGAGATTGTTTCAATGTCTTATGAGAATGAAGAAACCGATATTGTATTAGATAACGCACAAAAATTGATATTTAATATAGCCTCACAAAAAGATACAAGTGATTTAGTACCAATACAAGATTTAGTAGTATCAAGCTATGAACAGATAGAATACAGATATAACAATAAAGATGATTTAGTAGGTATTGATACGGGTTTTTATGATTTAAACGCATTAACATCAGGATTTCAAAAATCGGATTTAATAATACTGGCAGCACGTCCTTCTATGGGAAAAACAGCATTTGCCTTAAATTTAGCACAAAATGTAGCATTAAAAGCGAAAAAAGCCGTTGCAATATTTTCATTAGAAATGCCTAAGCAGCAGCTTGTAAAACGTATGCTTTGTTCAGAAGCAGAAGTAGATACACAAAGAATAACCTCAGGTCACATGCAGGCTAAAGACTGGGAAAAACTAATGGACGCCATGACAAAGTTTGCAGATGCCAAAATATATATAGATGATACATCAGGCGTAACTGCAACTGATATAAAAGCAAAATGTAGAAGATTAATGATAGAAGAAAAAGATTTAGGTCTTATTGTAATAGACTATTTGCAGTTAATGGAGGGCGGAGGAAATCCAAACGACAGGAACCAGCAGATATCAGCAATTTCTCGTTCGTTAAAGAGTTTAGCAAGGGAGCTTGATGTTCCTATAATTGCGCTGTCACAGTTATCAAGAGGTGTTGAAGCCAGAAACGATAAACGTCCAATGTTATCAGACCTCAGGGATTCAGGCGCAATAGAGCAGGACGCCGATATTGTTATGTTTATATACAGGGATGAATATTATAATAAAGATAACGTGGAAAATAAAGGCAAAGCAGAAATTATTATAGCTAAGCACAGAAACGGCCCTGTCGGAAATATTAATTTATTGTTCCAATCAAACATTACCAAGTTTAAAAATCCAACAAAAACAAATGAGTTTTAGACCTCAATAAATAATCTTCTGCCTACAATATTAGGCTTTCCGTTATAATAACCTGCAAAATATCCGCCTTTAACAGGTCTGTTGACCGCATAATTATTTTTTGAAGGAGTTTGTATAAAAGGATTTTCAAACGGGTTATACCCTACTTCTTTTTTTACTTGTGATGTAGTTTGTGTATTTGGAATATAAAATATTTGTGATACCAAATTTTTTAAACTATTTATCATTTTTATTTTTTCCTCTTATACAAATACTATTAATAAAAATTTTTATTTTGTCACAATGTATTAATATATATAGTACATTTTTCTTAACATTAAAGAAATCATATTTATAAATGATATAAATGATATAAATGATATAAATGATAAAATTGACAAATTTTGGAAATAAAGTATATAATTACCATATAACAAAAGTCTTAATTAAGAATGAAAGGTATAAATTTATGAAAAAATCAGGTTTCACTTTGGCCGAAGTTTTGTTAGTATTGGTAATAATAGGTGTAGTTGCATCTTTAACAATACCAACATTAATGAATAATACAGGTGGAAGCGAATACAAAGCAGCATTAAAAAAAGCTATAGCAACAACAGGTAATGCACTTACAATGCATTATGCACTTGAAGGTTTGACAGCTCAAGATTATACATCTGGAGAAGAACTTGTAAACAATTTATTTAAAAAAAGATTAAGCGTAATGGATACTTCAAATTCGTTTACGGATTCCAGCGCATGCACAGGTTCCACTTTTACTACAACGGATGGCATGATATTTTGTGTAACAAATTTTGCATCAACATCTAAAACAGAGTCTGGAGGTTCAGGTACAGAAGATATTTGTGATTCATTTAGCAAAAATCCTTGTGCACAATCTACAACTATGCCTAATTTATGGATAGATGTAAACGGTGCTAAAAAACCTAATAAACGGACTATTTCTTCAAGTTCTCCAAGAGATATTTATCAAGCTATGATATATGCTCAAAAAGTTGTTCCTTATGGAACCGCTACTCAAGGTGTTATGTTTGATAACGGCAACACGATAGAAAGTTCAACAAAAACACCATAAAAATTAGAATCATATAAAAAATCCCGTATTATAATAAATACGGGATTTTTAATTTTTATTATTAAGCGTCAAGAGCAGCTTTTAAAAGTTTATTTAATAATTGAGGGTTAGCTCTGCCTTTAGTTTCTTTCATAACTTGTCCGACAAAGAAACCGAATAATTTATCTTTACCGCCTCTATAAAGTTCTACTTGTGACGGATTAGCCGATATAACTTTATCAATAATAGATTTAAGTGAAGCTTCATCTGAAATAACACTCAAACCTTGTTTTTCAACTATAGCTTTAGCGCTTCCGCCTTCTGTTAATAAAGTTGTAACTATTTGTTTACCTATATTATTTGAAATGGCACCTGTTGTAACTAACTTTATGAGTTCTGAGAATGATTCAGGTGTTAGTTTAGTTTCTTCAAGAGTAACTTTTTCTTCTTTTAAGTATGCCGCAATTTCTTTCATTAAGAAGTTATCGGCAACTTTAGGGTCAGCACCGAGTTCAACGACTTTATCATAAAAGAGTGCAATATCCTGCTGTTCCACCAGAACATTGGCATCATAAGGTGTAAGCCCGTATGAAACATATCTTTGTCTTCTTGCCTGAGGAAGTTCGGGCATTTTTTCCGCTATAGAATTAACCCATTCTCTTGAAATTTCAAGAGGCATTAAATCAGGGTCAGGGAAATAACGGTAATCATGGGCATCTTCTTTACCTCTCATGGATTTTGTAACGCCTTGATTATCATCCCAGAGCCTTGTTTCTTGAACAACTTCTTCACCTGCTTCAACTATATCAATTTGTCTGTCTATTTCATATTCAATAGCTCTTTGAAGTGCTTTAAAGCTGTTAACGTTTTTAATTTCGGCTCTTGTACCGAATTCCTTCTGACCGACGGGTCTTACTGAAATATTTGCGTCGCATCTCATTGAGCCTTCTTCCAAGTTGCCGTCACAAACACCTATATATCTTAGTGTTGTTCTAAGTTCTTCCATATATGCTCTTGCTTCATCGGATGAGCGCATATCGGGTTCGGATACTATTTCAAGAAGGGGTGTTCCAGCTCTATTTAAGTCGACAAGGGAGTAGCTTGAACCTGCTATACCAGATGAGCCCATGTGTACAAGTTTACCTGCATCTTCTTCCAAATGAGCTCTTGTAATTCCTATCCTTTTACCTTCTATATCAATATAACCGTTAACACAAATCGGCTGGTCATACTGTGAAATCTGATAGCCTTTCGGAAGATCAGGGTAAAAGTATTGTTTTCTGTCAAACTTGC
>CANQCO010000008.1 GCA_947589705.1 Candidatus Gastranaerophilales bacterium | reverse complement strand
GTATAAGAAGTCATACCTATCATACGGTTAAGAGTAGAGTCACCGTATAACAATAACGGCTCACAAGGATAATCTTTGTCTATAGGATTAATGCTGATGTTATATTGTCCGACTAAATTGGTTTGAAAATTTTGGACAACGGGAGGTTTTTCCCTGTATTCCAGTTTAGGCATACCGCCATAGCCTCTTTTTATAAAGCAATCTTGATTAGGATAATATTGTGCTATTTCATTTAATAACAGGGCATCTTTTTTTAGAAATCTGGCAGGAGAACCCTGCTGGGCTACATCGCCTAAATCTACAATATCTTCAACGTAAATTGATTTAAACGAAGTAGAAGACTGTTTTTTTGTATTTTTGACATGATTATTTATTATATTTGAAACAGCGGAAATTTTCATATTTACTCCTTTAGATGTTAGCTTCAAAAAAAAACATTTTAAAATTTGCCTTTAATTAATAAAGATGTAAAAAAAAATTAACAATTTATAATAATATGTCAACAAATTCTATGTTCAGCTTTTATAATCCAGTAAAATAAGGTTGCAACAGTATAATGATAATAAGTTCATCTTTCATAAATAAGGACGGACAATCAAAGTCAAGTCCTACATTTAGAGGTGTTCCTGCAAATCCTAAATATATACCCGAAGTAATCGGGCAAATTGGTAAGGTCGCAGGAGAGTACATTCATACGCCGGAACAGAAATTGTTTTTGGGTTTAGCAGCCTTGATGTTTCAGCCTTTTATAGATTTAAAATATGCAAAAGATGATAAAAAAACAGATGCTGCAATAAAATCGGCATCGAAAGCAATGGCAGGCGTAATTACTGGTGTTACTATAAGAGCATTATTTTTAAAATTAGTCGACGAATATATTGGGCTTGATAAACATAATTTACTTAATCGTTTATTTAAACCTAAAGATATAATTCAAATAAATATGACAGATCCGGCAATGGCTCAATTACGTATGAAACAATATAAACAGGCGCTGGGTACAATATTTGCTATTATGTTTATGCTTTTATTCTCAAATTCAAAGATAGATGTGCCATTAACCAGTGATTTTCAGGACTTGCTTTCCGGAATGGTAAACGAAGATAAAACTTTTATAAAATCTCTTTCAGAAGTTCTTGATAATCGTAAGAAGAAAATTTCCGACTGGTTCAATAAAAAATCTCAAATATTTAAAAATATAGGTAATAAACTAAAAAATATAGTTTATATAATTTTTGATAAATCAGACAAACAGGATAAAAAGGAGTCTGATTTATGAACTCTCCTATAAAAATACTCCAAGATAAAATATTAATACCTCTATATAATTTTCAAAAGGAGAATTTAAGTCGTTCTACTTTATTTAAGGTTTGTAATGGATTTGGAAACTTTATAGCTGATAAAAGTAGTGATATGCCTTTTATTTTATTGTTTGGTAATGCTCTTTCGATAATATCAAGTCATTGGGCGCAGATTAGAGGACTTAAAAAAAGTGACAGAAAAAATAAAGATTACTTAATAACGCAGGAATATAAAGAATTTGGTTTGGATATGTTGTTCACGATAATTCCGCCTTTTTTGCTAAAAAATTTTTTAGAAAAAAAATTATATTCCGGTCAATGGACTACTAAATCAGCTAGGCAAAATTTGTTAGATGTAGTAGCAGTTGGAGCGGGTGCTTCTAAGGAAGATTTATATAATATAACTAATAAGCCATTAAAAGAAATTATTGGTAATTGGACTGCTCAATTAACAAATTATTTAAAAAAAATTCATAATTTACCTCAATCTGTAAAAAAAATTATTAATTTTATTGAAAAAAATCCCAATGTCAGACTGCCTGATCCGAATCAAATTATTCCTAAAGCTTCTCTCAATCAAGTATGTATTGATTGTGACACTAAAGCAAAAGATCTATGTAAAAATTTTTATAATGGAAGTGCTTATGATGAAATTATTGGTCAAATTGAAGGTATTATTATCATTGCTACATTATTATATACTATTCTTTCCAGTTCAATTATAACCCCCATACTAAAAAATAAACTTTCAAATAAAGCTTATGATAAAAAAATGGAAAATGCCAAAAAAACAGAATTAAATATTTTTAATGCGGAGTCAAATAATAGTTTTGATTTATATTCACATGATAGAAAATCGGTATTTTTTGATATAAATGAAATATCAAACTCTAAAAAAATAAATTCTGATTATGTAATGACTAAAAAATACTCTACATCATCTCTAAAAATTTAAAATTGAATTTATAGTATAATAAGAAAAAGTGTCCGTAGCTTAACAGGATAGAGCAAAGATCTCCGAAGTCTTTAGATGTGGGTTCAACTCCCATCGGGCACATTTTAATACTGGTAATAATTAAAAATTTATACTATAATCAAACTATATGTTGAGCTTTAAAAAAGGTGGAAAATGGCAAAAGAAATAGATACAGTTCCTATAGAGGTTATTATATTAACGGCAGACCATGAAGTAAAAGGCACGGTACATGTTTCTAAGTATACAAAAACAAACAGAGAACTAACTGACCTTTTAAATGATAAAGAAAAACGTTTTCTTGCCGTAACTAATGCGGAAATTACTCCAAGAAATTCTAATCAGCCGCCAAGAAGATATAATTTCCTTGAAATACATATAGACTGCATTATGATGGTTCATCCTTCAAGTCAGGTTGTATTCAGAGAAACAAGTAAAGCTCAGGAAGATATTGCTCGATTTAGAGAATTAAGAAATAAATTAAATCAGACAAAGCCGTTTTAATTATGAATTCTTTTAAAAATATTCTTCTTATAAATTTTGGCGGTATTGGTGATGAAATCCTTTTTATGCCTGTTATTCAATGTTTAAAAAAAACATATCCCGAAAGTAAAATAACTTTGTGTTTAGAGGGCAGAAGCAAGAGTTTTGTTTCTTTGACAACTTTAATCGATAACTTTTTTTGTATTGACATTAAAACAAAAAATAAATATCTTGAAATGCTGAAATTATATTTTAAGGCACTATCAGGCGGTTATGATTTGGTTATATCATCGGGGGCTAATCCTTTAATATCCGTTTTACTTTTTTTTACGGGGATTAGAACAAGAATCGGTTATAAAACATCAAATTTAAGTAAAATATTGCTAACTAATGCAGTTAATTTAAATAAAAATCAATATGCGGCAAATATGTATTTTGATTTGGCTTTACCTGTTGTTAACTGTGTGTTTGAACTTCCTCAAATAAATGTTGAAGTAAATAAAAGAGAGCAAAATGCCGTTATAGTTCACCCGGGAGTCAGCAGGATAAGTGTTCAAAAAAATATTATTAAAATATTTTCGGCTGAAGTTTGGGCTGATTTAATAAAAAAACTTTTGGAAAAGAACAAGAAGGTTATATTGGCAGGCGGGCCTGATGATGAAGAATGTATTTTAAAAATAAGAGAAGAATTAAAAAATTCCGATTTAACAAATTTTGTTGATATGTACGGGAAAACAAAAAATATTTACGACTTGGCAAAACTGATAAAAAAATCCGAAGTCCTTATATGTTCTGATTCTGCTCCGATGCACATAGGTGTTGCAACTGATACAAAAACAATTGCAATCTTTGGACCTACGGATGAAAATAAACTATTGCCCGAATCCGAAAAATTTATTGCAATAACAAATAATTCCGATTGCCGCCCATGTTTATGGGAAAAACGCCAGACTACCTGCTCAAATCTTAAATGTTTAAACATTGATTTAAATAAGATTCTTGAGAATATTTAATTACATTTTTCTCTTTTTTATGTTTAGATTATAATTTTTAACGTAGGTATTAGGAGAAAAACGGTGATTAAAGACAGATATTTTCCGCAGGAAATTGAGAAAAAATGGCAGAGCCGCTGGGATGAAACAAAGATAAATAAAGTATATAATGACAAAAGCAAAGAAAAATATTATGTTCTTTCTATGCTTCCATACCCGTCAGGCAAACTTCATATGGGACACGTCAGAAATTACACCATATCAGATGTAATAGCACGTTATAAGAGAATGAACGGGTATAATGTACTTCATCCGATGGGCTGGGACAGTTTCGGTCTGCCTGCAGAAAATGCTGCCATTCAACATGGCGCAAATCCTAAAAAATGGACTCTTGATAATATTGCTTATATGAAAAAGCAATTAAAAGAACTGGGTCTAATGATAGACTGGGATAGAGAAGTTACCACCTGCCTTCCCGAATACTACAAATGGACTCAATATTTCTTTATTCAAATGTTTAAAAAAGGCTTAGCTTATAAAAAAGAGGCTGCCGTTAACTGGTGCAAAAACTGCGCTACCGTTCTTGCTAACGAGCAGGTAATAGACGGAAAATGCTGGAGATGTGACGGGGAAGTAGAAAAGAAATATCTTTCTCAATGGTTTTTAAAAATTACCGACTATGCTCAAGAGCTTTTAGACGATATAGAAAAATTAAAAGGCTGGCCTGACAGCGTAAAAACAATGCAGAAAAACTGGATTGACCGCTCAACCGGTGCTATTTTAAGATTTAAGGTAAAAGAAATCGAAGGGCTTGAAGTTCCCGTTTACACTACAAGACCCGATACGGCTTACGGTATTACATATTTGGTTGTTGCACCTGAATACAAAGATATTGAAAAATTAACGACCCCCGAAAATAAAGAAGCGGTTGAAGCATACAGACAAAATGCAAGAAGAATGTCTGAGATAGAAAGACTTTCAACCGAAAGAATTAAAACCGGAGTTCCTTTGGGTACTCACTTAATAAACCCTCTAAACGGTGAAGAATTCCCGATTTGGACAGCTGATTATGCACTTGCCGAATACGGAACAGGCGCTGTTATGGCAGTACCTGCACACGATGAGCGTGACTTCGATTTTGCTAAAAAATATAATCTGCCGATTAAAATCGTTATTCAAAATCCTGAAAATCCTACTGCTGAATTAAAAGAAGCATATACCGATAAAGGTATACTTGTTAATTCATCGGATTGCAACGGACTTGAAAATGAAAAAGCGAAACAGGTTATAATTGATAAAGCCGTAAAAGGCGGATTCGGAGAAGCCAAAGTTCAATTCAGACTTCGTGACTGGTTGATTTCAAGACAAAGATACTGGGGAACGCCTATTCCTATTGTATATTGTCCAAAATGCGGAACCGTTCCCGTTGATGAAAAAGACCTTCCCGTACTTCTCCCGGAAGACGTCGATTTTAGCGTAAAAGGTATGTCTCCCGTTAAAACATCAGAATCATTTAAGTATACAACTTGTCCTATATGCGGCGGCAAAGCTGAAAGAGAAACAGATACAATGGATACGTTTATGTGTTCTAACTGGTATTTCTACAGATACATAGATGCAAGAAACAACGACGCTCCGTTTGATAAAGACCTCTTACACTACTGGGCGCCTATTGACCAGTATGTGGGCGGTATAGAACACGCTATTTTACACCTTCTCTATTCAAGGTTCTTTACCAAAGCACTTAGAGATTTAGGTATTATAAATATAGATGAACCGTTTAAAAACCTTTTAACACAAGGTATGGTTTTAAAAGACGGTTCAAAAATGTCAAAATCAAAAGGTAATACCGTAGACCCTGATGAAATATTCGCTAACTATGGGGCTGATACAGCAAGATTGTTTATACTCTCGGATTCACCTCCAAACAGAGATTTTGACTGGTCAGATGCCGGTGTTGAAGGCTGTTATAAGTTCTTAAACAGACTCTGGAAAATATACAGCGAATACCAAAAAGATATTATTCTTGACTATAAACTCGGTGATGTAAATTCACTTACAAGAGAAAATAATGACCTTGTAAGAGAAGTTCATATGACAATTAAGAAGATATCACAAGATATCGCTAATGAATTCCAGTTTAATACCGTAATATCAAAGTACCGTGAATTTACAAATGTTATTTATGACTATCTGAACAGCAAAAAAGAGTTTACGGCTGAGGATAAAAATGTATTCAGCTATGCCGTAGTAACTTTCTTGAAATTATTGGCGCCCGTACTTCCTCATATGACGGAAGAAATCTATGAAGGTCTGGGCGGAACAGATTCCGTTCATAAACTTGAATGGCCTAAATATGATGAAGCTTTGGCAAAAACAAGTAAAATAACTCTTGTTGCACAGATAAACGGAAAAGTTAAAGACAGAATAGAAGTTGATGCGGAATCTACAAAAGAAGAACTTGAAAAGACTGCCCTTAACAGTGAAAAGATAAAAGAACTTACAAAAGGCAAAGATATAGTAAAAGTGATTGTAGTCCCCGGAAAACTGGTTAATATAGTAGTTAAATAAACAAAAAGACCGCTTAACTAAGCGGTCTTTTTATATTAGGAACTAATTATTCATTAGGTTCAGTATAAGTCATTTTAAATGCAATAGCGGCGCAAATACCGGCAACAAGGTTAGCTAAAATAGTAAATAATATTAAAGCCCAAGGTGCAAGCTTTAACATGCCGGCAGCAACAGCGACTGCAGGGTTAAACGCACCAGCACAAAGTGTTCCGCCTACAGAGAAAGCACCTACAAGAACTATAAAGCCGATAGCTAAACCATAGTATGAATTACCTGCTGTATTTTTTGTTGTTGCAGTTTGCAGAACTGTATAACAAAGTGCAAAAGTAAACAAAAATTCTGCTATCAACAAACCTTTTAATCCGAAGTTAGCAGGTTCAATTACAATAATAGTACCTTTTGCCATAATACCGAATATTATAACAGCAAGAACAGCACCGATTATTTGTACTAAAGCATAAGGAATAAACTGTTTAAAGCTTAAAGCACCTCTGATGCAGGCAGCTAAAGAAACAGCAGGGTTATAATGTCCGCCTGATATATGACCTCCCGCATATACCATTACCATTAAAGCAGCGCCTATTGCGAGCGGTGCAATAACTCCGTTTGCTCCCAACAGCCCCGTACAAGCTATTGTTAATACAAGGAAAAATGTTCCTATCATTTCCGTTAAATACTTTTTCAGGTTTTCTTTCATAAAATCTCCTTTACAATTTGAACACCGTGTTAAGTTTAACATTTTTTGTTAAAATTGTAAATTTACGGTTATTTTTTTACTGATAATTTATTTATTAACGGAGTTAAGACAGAAAGCAGTAATGACCCTAAAAGCGCACTCCAAAATCCTTCAACTTCAAAGCCCGGAGCAAGTTTGCCTGCAAGCATAAATAACAGGGCATTAATTACTAATCCAAACAGCCCTAACGTTAGGAAATTTATCGGCAGCGAGATAAATTCAACCAGCGGCTTAATAAATGTATTAATCAATGCTATTATTACAACAACTAACATTGCCGTTAAAAAATTTGTTACTGTAATTCCGGGTACTATCCACGCGATTAGTATAACAAGCAGTGCCGATAATATCCATCTTACTAATGTATTTATCATATATACATCCTTTCTTTATTTTTAATATGATTTATTTTAAAAAAGAATGTTATATATAGATATTTATAAATTAAGGCTATTATAAACAATGAAAGAATATAATTTGTCCGAACAAAATTTTACGATAAGCCACGTAGAGTACGACACTAGATTAAATTATTTAATCATTTTTGCTATGATAGAGCCTCTGTCAATGAGTTCTAAACCTAAATTTTTTTCTTTGATTTTATCTAAAGTATATTTAACTGTTTCAAAAAGACTGTTGGGCAGATTATCTTTATTTTCACTATACCACATCATTTCAATATCAAACGCAAGATGTTTAACACCCGCTTCAACAGATTTTTCAATCCAGGCATTTATTTCTTCTTTAGAGTCATTTATATTTGGAATAAGTATGAATTTAGTTTTTACGCTGTCTGTTCTTTTTTGTACTGCGGCATATTTTTTTATGTTATCCCATACTTTATCATAAAAATCATATCTTTTAACTTTTATAAATGTATCTTTACTTCCCGAGTCAACGGAAACGACAATATTAACTCTTTCTTCTTCAATTCCTTTTTGAATAATACTGCTGAATTTAGTAGCATTTGTAAGAACACGGATATTGTTCATTTTATAATCAAGAAAAAGTTTAATTAAATCATCAAATTCGGGAGCAACGCAAGGTTCACCGCCTGCTATTGTAATATGTCCTCCGCTCTTTAAATATCCTTTTTCTGCCATATCTTTTATAGCCGGATAAACATTGTATTGTTTTATTTTTGGTAAATTTTCATCGTTTAAATGGCAATATATACAATGCTCATTACAGGTTGTCCAATTGTTAAAGTTAATAAATGAAATGTAATTATCTTTGTCCCATTCCTTTTCCTGAAGATAAATACAACCCTTGCATTCAGGAACGATATTGCCTTTTTTCATTTCATTTCTGTATTTATTTTTTATTTTAAAAAATTCTTTCCAGTTGATTATTTCACCGTTATAGTTATCAATTAATTTTTTATAACCTTTATCGGTAGGCGGAATCCTGCAGCAAAAATTGATACTGTTAGAAAAAAAATCCAGTCCGTGTTCAATTAAATCGCAGCTTATATATTTTTTTTTGTTTTTGAAAAACAGCATAAATTCCTCTTATAAATATTGTTTGATTTCATCAGGTGTAGCATTTAAATAAAATTGTCTGAAATCATTTATTTCATTAATATTTTCATTAAGTTCATTATATAAATCAGATTGTTTTATTTTTGATAGTTCAACAGGATTAAGAGTTTTTATATTATATTCCGTTTCTGAAATTTGTTCATAATTAATCATTTTTGTATCAGAAAGTAAATCAAGTGCGCAATCGAGAGTTTTTTCATTAACCGTAAGCGCATTTGCAAGTTTTTTTATTTCAATATTTCCGCCGAGGTTTGTCAGTGCATATTTTAGCATTCCAGACAATGTTGAAATAAAGTTGTCGGTTATAATCTTTTGTATATTAAAATTCATAAGATGTACTATTTTTGCATTTGAATTTTTTATAATTGAAAAGAAATCATCTTTATCTGCAGGACATTCAAAAAACATTAACTGTTCGGTTTGAGATTGGATATTTTCAGTATTTATTATTAAATTTAGAGCTTTTGAATTTTCAATTTGTTTTAATAATTTGGGTGTGGAAAGGAAAATGCCCGTTTGTTTTTTTGTTGAATTAATAAAATCAAGAACTTGAAGCAGAATATCTTTTTTATTTCTGTGATCGAGTATTTTTACATCAGTTATTTCAGGTTCATTTTCTTGATTTTCGTATTGTAAATCTTCTAAAATATACTGAACGGAGGTATTCCCGTTAAAAGAGTTTATTCTGGGAGAAAATAATATATTAAACTTTGAGTTTTCAAATAAATTAATATTTGAAGAGTTCCATTTAATACATTCTAAATTTTGTCCTGATTCATCAGAGGCAAATATTTTTAAATGATTTTCATTTTGTCCCATCAGTTTTGAGGTTTTAAAAATTAAATCGTTCATAATAAATAAGGGAGAAGGATTACCGCTGCCAAAAGGCTCAAGCTTATTAATATTCTCAACAGTATTAATTGTTAAATCGTTTGGAACTACAATCATATCGGCTTCTACAACGGTTTTTGAAAAATCAACGCCTATAGATGCTTCTTCAATGGTATTATTAATTAATTTTTTAAGAGATTCAAGAGAAATTTTTTTCTCATTAAAAGAAAAACCCGCTGCCATTTTGTGACCGCCAAAACCCTCAAAATATTCTTTATGTTCTGACAATACTTCAAACAGATTTATATCTTTTATACTTCTTGATGAACATCTTATTATTTCAGGGAAATTTGTATCTCTTGTCATGAGTAATACAGGTTTATTGTACTCTTCTACAAGTCTTGAAGATACAATTCCTATTATACCGATATGCCAATTTTCATTAAACAAAATAATACTTTTTTTATTGGAAAGTTTATTATTTTCATACATTTGTTTTGCTTGAAAAAATGTTTCATCGCATAAATTTTGCCTTAAAATATTTAAGTCATTAAGCAGTTTGATATTAGTTTCAATATTTTCATCATAAACCGAGATAAGAATTTTAAGTGCGGTAAGCGGAGATTCCAATCTTCCTGCGGCATTTAGTCTCGGAACTATTGAAAAAGCAATGGTCTCTGCTGATATTTTTGTGATGTCTGAAATACCTGCGGAGGAAATAAGTTTTTGAATACCGTTATGTCTGCCATGTTTAATAAGTTCAAGTCCCATTGCAACAATACTTCTGTTCTCTCCCGTGAGATTTACGACATCACCAATTGTTCCTATAGCGCAAAGAGGTAATATTTCATTAACAAAATCTTCTTTTTTATATTCTTCGAGCAATTTACAAGCAAGTTTAAAAGCGACTCCGGCACCTGCTAAATTGTTTAAGCTTTGAATTTCTTCTACGGATAAATCGGAATTAATAGATTCAGGTGCTTTCGGATTAATAATTGCAAATGCTTCTGGAAGTATATCGGGTGCTTCATGGTGATCGGTAATTATTATATCGGTTTTAAAACTTTTTGCAAAATTTATTTCATTGATATTAGAAATACCGCAGTCAACCGTTAAAATGAGTTTAGACTTACTTTTTGATATAATTTTTACAAGTGCTTTTGAATTTAAACCGTGACTTTCGCTGCTTCTATCGGGGATATAATAATCAACATCAGCGCCTATTTCTTTTAAAGTTAAAAACAGTATTGCAGTTGAAGTAATTCCGTCCGCATCAAAGTCACCGTATATTGTAATATGTTCATTAGCTGATATTGCAGATTTTATTCTTGTTAAAACCTTTTGCATATCGTTAAATACATCGGGACTTAATAATCCTGATTTTAACGGATTTAAAAATTTTTTTATTTCTACAGGTGTCTTTATACCTCTGTTATTAAGTAAAACAGCAATCAGCCTGTTATTTCCGCAGGCTTGTATTTGCTCTTGAGTAATATCATTTGATTCTTTTGTTTTCCATATTTTTCGGATAGACATTATTAATTCCGGACTTTATTCTTTATTGTTGTAAAAATCATCGGAAGAATCATCAAATAAATTTTCCTGTTCCAATTCCTTTTTCAATTCTTCAACGTCTTTATCTTCTTTAATTTTATCAATAACTATTTTAGCCATTTCTTTTGCAATAATTTTTTGAGTTTCGGCAGGTGAATTTTGAAGCATATTAATAGCAGCTCTGACGGTTCTGTCTATGTCATACCATCTGGAATTAGCTCTTGTATCCATGCCTTCTTCAACTGCTTCTATTATTTCATTAACATCAGTATATTCGCTGAATGCAAGGTTGTGTTCAACAATAATTTTGATAAGATTAAGAGCAACTTTAATCTGTGTTTCATCATCAGAGGCTTCCAATGTTTTCATTGAACGTGATAATATAGGATCTTTATCATACCATCTTCTGTTTTGATTGCTGTATTCTTCTTTCATAGGATACCTCACTTTACTAACCGTTTTTATATTTTACACCATATCCGCTGTTTGGGTAACGCCAAGTTATATTATTTTTTTCGCAAGCTATTTTACAAGCTCCGCATTCCAGACAATTTTCGTATCTTATAGTCATTATACACTTTTCTTCATTCCATTCATATACATTAGCGGGGCAAATAAAAGTGCATGGTTTTTCTTTACATCTGATACATACATCTTCATCAACGGATAAATGACTTTCATTATCCTTATTATATTTTAATGTTGCTAATTTTTCATCAAGATTCATTTTTTGAAACATTTCTCCATTGCTAAAAATACAAAAGGAATAGAAGCTGTTATTCCTCGCGATTTAATAAATTTAGAGAGGAATTTTCTATATTTAGCTCTTTTGGGTATTTCATCCGCTGCGGTCAACAAATCAAAGAAATCACAAGCCAGTTCGGGATACAATGAAGTCAGAGTATGTATATTTTTTCTTATGACGTCAATTGTATTTTTGTGAGTTCTTAAATCCTTTATCAAAATACTGTCTTCAAGTTTTTTGTAATAGCTGCATAAGACGGAAGCGGAGCAATCGCTCAAATTAAGAGCTTCTATTGCTGTTTCGGCTGCAAGCTTACCGCTTAGCATGGCAAGATTTGTTCCTTCAAAATGTATATTATTTACAAACATTGCCGCATCACCTGCAACCAATACTCTGTTGTCATAGACTTTAGGTATACAATTATATCCGCCTTCCGGAATTAAATGAGAAGAATATTCTATTGTTTTTCCGCCCTTAATGTAACTTGCAATGGTCGGATGTTCTTTTAATTCTTCCAATAATTCATAAGGTTTAATGTTGTGTTTTTTTAATTCGTCAATACTTACAGAATACCCGAGGGCTATTGAATTTTTATTGGTGCACATAAAGCCCAGAGCCATAATATCTTTTAACGGTCCACCTAAAATTTTACATGCACATCCGTCTTCATCATCAATATTAAAACGATCTTGCAAATTTTCTTTAGGTATTTCTATAACTTCTTTAACACTTAAAGAAACATCTTTATCTTTAATTTCATTTCTTAAACCGATTTGTTTAGCTAAAAGCGAATTAACACCGTCTGCAATAATTACAATATCGGAATAAAATTTTTCAAATTCTGTTTGAATCCCGACAACTTTTCCGTTTTCAATTAAAAGTTCTTTAACAAGAGTTTTAGGTGCAAAATAAGCACCTTCTTTTTGAGCTTGTTCAACACACCATCTGTCCCAATTAGCACGTTTAACGGTAAAAGCTTTATATGAAGCTTTAGAAGCATATTTATAGCCGAACTGTACGGAATCACAATCGGTCAGCATAAAAATCTTTTGTTCTGTTACGGCTCTTTCTACAGGTGCTGTTTTCCAAAAATTAGGGTATATTTCCGCTGTTTGTTTGGCATATATTGTTCCGCCGAATACATTCTTATCTCCTGCATTATCGGCTCTATCCGCCAGCAAAACTTTTTTCCCTGCCCTTGCAAGAGTAATTGCCGCACTTGCGCCTGCGGGTCCTGCCCCTACTATAATTACTTCTACTTTATTATTTTCCATTTTTCATATTTTTTCATTAACAAATTTTAGTTTAGTTCATTATACTATTTTTTACATCATCGTAGCAAGGTCATTAATATTAATATTTTATTGATTATTAGTTTAATATATTCTATATTTAATACTATGAATAAGTCATTAGTTTTAATTTTCAGTTTATTATTTATTTCTCAACAATCAGTAAACGCATTGGATATAGTTTATCCAAGTTCAAAAATATCAAATACAAGTGCTTCCTCTTCTTATATATTTGGCAGTGTAAAGCCGGGAGCTGCTTTATATATTAATAAAGAACCCGTTAAAATTTGGAATGATAATTTTTTTGTACATGTTATTCCTTTAAAAAAAAGTGAAAATAAAATTGTTATTGAAGAAATTTCTAAAAGCGGAAAAAAGCATGTTGAAAATTATAAAATAAATTATTTAATATCAAAGAAAAAATCTGAATTGCCTGCATTTATTCCCAATGAAAACGGAAGATTATTATATGCAAAGACGATAAAAGATTATGCCGTAATTAGAAAAAGAGCAACAACCGCTTCAACAAGAATTGCGGAACTTCCTAAAGGTGTTGTTGTATACCTATCAGGAAGGCAAGGCGATTTTTATAAAATTGATAAAAACAGCGGAAATGATTTTTGGATACATAAATCTAATTTGTCTAAACCTTTTAGTGTTGAAAAAAAACAACTCGCTAAAATCGGCAAAATAAAAAAAGACAGTGATGAATTATACAATTATATAAGAATTCAAACTACATATCCCGTTCCTTTTATTTTGAGTCAATATGAAGACAAATTAAAGCTTGTAATGTATTCTACGGAAGGAAAAAATAATAATTTTGAATATGATATTAACATTGAAAAGCCTGTATTAGGTTATGATGCTTCATATATAGACGGAGATTTAGTTATTAAAATTGCAAAAACTCCTGAAATCAAAAAAAATAAATCTCCTTTATATGGAGTGAGAATATATATTGACGCCGGTCATGGCGGGCATGATAAAGGTGCTGTCGGTCCTACAAGAGTTGGTGAAAAAGAAATTAATTTAGCTATAGCTAAAAACCTTATTAATTTGCTTAGAGAATCTGGAGCTATTGTTTCTTATACAAGATATCATGACCATTTTTTAGGTTTGTATGAAAGAGTTGATAAAGCTAAGGCAAATAATGCTTTTATTTCTGTAAGTATTCATAATAATTCACTTCCTCCGGGGGCTAATCCATATATTACTCACGGAACTGAAGTTCATTATTATAATAATAATGCCTTAAAACTTGCTTTAATTATTAAAAACAATTTGTCAAAAGATTTAAATCTGAAAGATAACGGCATACATAAATCAAGTTTGGTATTGACCAGAGCTTCAAATCCCATATCTGTTTTAATAGAAGCCGCATATATGATAAATCCCGATGAATATATATTAATGCAGACACAGGAATTTCAATTAAAAACTGCTGAATCAATTAAAAAAAGTTTGGAAGCATTTATTTTATCATTGAATAAAAAATTATGATATAATAACATAATAAATATATATGGAGAATTTTATGATTAGTTGTGAAGAAAAGATTAAGTCTGAATATGTAAAGCAAGTATTAAAACAAATAGAAGAAAAAAATTCAAATGAAGTAGAATTTATACAGGCAGTAAAAGAAGTTTTAATGTCGCTTGAACCGGTAATTATAAAAAATGAAAAGAAATATAAAGAAGCAGCGCTTTTAGAAAGACTGACAGAACCTGAAAGAATTATATCCTTTAGAGTTCCCTGGGTTGATGATAAAGGACAGGTTAGAGTAAACAGAGGCTATAGAGTACAATTTAATGCTTCAATCGGACCATATAAAGGCGGACTCAGATTTCATCCAACTGTAAATCAAAGTATAATGAAATTTTTGGGATTTGAACAAATATTTAAAAATGCACTTACAACCCGTCCTATAGGCGGAGGCAAGGGCGGAAGCGACTTTGACCCAAAGGGTAAATCCGATATGGAAATAATGCGGTTTTGCCAAAGTTTTATGACTGAACTTCAAAAATATATAGGTCAGGACGTTGATATTCCTGCGGGTGATATAGGTGTAGGTGCAAGAGAAATCGGATTCTTATTCGGTCAATTTAGAAAAATCAGAAATGCTTATGAAGCCGGTGTATTAACCGGTAAAGGGCTTGAGTATGGCGGTTCGCTTGCGAGAAAAGAAGCTACGGGTTATGGTTTATTGTATTTTATGAGAGAAATGCTTAATGCTAATAATATTTCGCTGAATGGTAAAACTGTTATTATTTCAGGCAGCGGAAATGTCGCTATTTATGCTTGTGAAAAAGCTCAAAAACTCGGAGCTAATGTCGTTGCTATGAGTGATTCAAACGGCTCTATATATGATAAAAACGGTATAAATGTTGATGTTATTAAAGAAATAAAAGAAGTGAAAAGAGGAAGAATTAAGGATTATTTAAATTATATACCCGATGCTCAATACAGTGAAAATGATTCTGATATTCCTTCTGTTTATAAAATTAAGGCAGATATAGTTCTGCCTTGTGCAACTCAAAATGACATAAACTTAAAAACAGCCGAACTCTTGGTTAAAAATGGAGTTATAGCCGTTGGTGAAGGTGCTAATATGCCTTGTACTAATGAAGCAGTTGAGTATTTCTTAAAAAATAATGTCCTTCTCGCACCGGGAAAGGCTGCTAATGCAGGCGGTGTTGCTACATCTGCTCTTGAAATGAGTCAAAATTCAATGCGTGAATATTGGTCTTTTGAAGATGTTGATAAAAAACTTGAAAATATTATGATTAGTATTTTCAAGCAATGTAAAAATGCGGACGAAGAATATAACTTGGGTACAAATTATGTGGCAGGTGCTAATATTGCTGCATTTGAAAAAGTATCAGAGGCAATGATTTCTCAAGGTATTATTTAATTTAGATTTTAGATTATTCATCTATTTCATCTTCAATTTCTTCAATATATTGAGCAACTTTGTTGAATTCATCGTCGTTTCCTATTGCTTCAAAAGAAAATTCTTCACCGTCTTTTTTTAATCGCATTACAAGAATTTCACTGTTTTCTTCATCTTTTTCATCCGCAGGAAGAAGAAGCGCATATTCTATATCATCAACACTAACAATATCTAATAGTTCAAAAGAAACTTTGTTTCCTTCTTCATCAAAAGTTTCAATAATTTGTTCATTTGTATCAGCCATTTTTTTCTCACTTTCTGTCTAAATACTGTTGTAAAATTATGCAGGCACTTTTTAAGTCAACAAGCTGTTTGTTTTTAGTGTATTTTCTTCCTGTTTGATTAAGTATATATTCGGCTTGCCTGCTTGTAAGCCTTTCATCTTCAAATATTATTTCATATTCAGATTTGAAATTATTTGCAAATTCAATACAATCTCTGGCTTGTTCCCCTATAGTATTGTTCATATTTTTAGGAAGACCTGCTACTATTATTTGTACACCGTTATTTTTACAAATTGTTTTAATTTTTTCAATTGCATTACTTTCGGGCTCTCTGGGTATAGTTTCAACAGGCTGAGCTATAATACCCGTTGCGTCGCTCATTGCTATCCCTATTCTTTTTGTTCCTATATCTAGTCCTATTATTCTATTCATCCTGCAGCCACTTTTTTGCTAATGTATTTATAATTTTTTCTACTCTTTTTATGTTTATTTTATCTGATTGTTTTTGTTTCTTTCCAAAAATATTTGCAGTAAAAAACGATTCCTTTGAAGTTTCCTTTAGTGCTGCAAAATGATTAAATATACTTCTTTGAATTATTATAACTTTAAATAAATCAAAATATTCATCATTATTTAATATAGCAAGAAAAGCTTGAGCATCTGGTTTTTTGTAATTAGTATAAAGTAAATAAATGCAATTAATAATTTTATCTTTCCATAATTTATTTATTTCTTCTGAAAAAATTATGTTCTTATTCTCTTTTATAATTTTATTGATTTCTTCAATATCAATATTATCATTACTGTATATTTTATCTGTAATTTCTTTTAAAGTAAGGTTTTCATGTGATTTAATATACCATCTGAATGAATAATCTTTGATTAGAGTTTCAATAATAGTATTTTTGTCAATTTCAATTAAAGGTAATTGTGTTTTAATAATTTCTTCAATCGAATTATTTAATGGTTCTATATCTTTAGTAAGAACATTCCAGCAAATAAATTCATAAGGAAACGGGTATTTATTTCTTATTGTAATATCAATGGCGTGATTTATTCTGGTTTTTACATAAGATGACGAAACTTTGTATTTGCCTTCTGTTTTATAAAATTTAGCTAAAATTTTGACCATTTCAGCTTGTGAAATATTATAGAATCCAAAACAGTCTATTATTCCTTTTATGTCGTTAATTACAACAGCAGAAATTATATATTTTTTTTCTTTAGTAATTCTTGAAATTAAAAGAGCCTGATTAGCGCCGCCATCAGGAATGGTTGTAAAGAAATCAGCAGGAGATGAATTTTTTATTATATTCTTAAAATATATATCAGCTTTTTCTTTTGTGGCACCTGATAATTTTAATTTTTTTAATCCGGTATTGCACGTTTTAATAAGATTAGTGTTATCCGATGTTTTAATTATATATTGAAACGGTTCTATTGCCAAAGATGATTTTGAATCTCCTAATATTTCGGCTGTTTTTATCTTGAAATTATCATCAAAATCAGAGAGCAAAACAGGATAAATTATATTTGCCAGTATATCACCGGAATAATCAGACTTTAAAGAATCTAAAAGTAAATTTCTATCTTTATCATCAACAGCAGAAACAAAGTCAAGAAAGTCTAACATTGATTCAGGATTATAAGCAGCAGATTCAAGCAATTTTTTTGTTTCAGAATCAAGAATTTCAGACGGTTTTTCAAAATATTGGGGCAGTGTATTAAAATCATATTGAATTCCTGCTGTTTTTAGAAGCTGAATCAGCTTATATTTTGTTTCATCAGAATAATTAACAGATTCAAGTATTTTAAATACTTGCTGTTCGATATAATCAGGATTAATTAGTTTCTTAATAAGAAGAGATATAAAAATACATTCATTTTCGTTCATTTTAATATATTCTTTTAATAAAATGTCAAATATAGTATTTTTATCATCAATAGATATTAAGTCGGAACAAAACTTATCCAAAAGGATTTCGCTAAATTCCTGAACTGATTTTATTTCAGAAACAACAGCCAAAACCTTAGCTCTGATTTGTAGTTTTGTTAGGTCATTCATTATCTAATTTTACTCCAGAAAATATCAAGGATTTTTTGAGCCTCACTTGAAGGAAGTTTATCTTCAAGAATTAGATATTGAACGGCAATCATAGTACATTCGGAGCAAATATTAACCCCCGGACCCTGAACCATTTTAACTACCTGAGTATTTGGTCTTCCGCAAAAACTGCAATAAACAGGTTCTGACGTATTTGCAGTTTCCTTATTTGTCTCTTTTGTTTTTTGACGTGCGTTTTTTAATGAAACTATTTTTTTTGAATCACTCATTTATTTATCTCTTTTATTATCTACTCCAAATATTGTATACTATTTTAAAAATATTGCAAAATTTTGAATTTATGTTTATAGTATTAAAAACTAGGTGAGGATACAGATAGATTCTGATTATAGATTTCAAAAAGCAATAACGCTGGCTAAAAATATAAGCGAGGATTACTTAATGAAAAAAATTATACTTTTATTTACAATATTATCAATATCAGTATTAACAACAGCCTGTATAAATAACTTTGCCATTCAAGAACTTAATAACAAGGCTGTACAATATATGGATAATGGAGATAGCGAAACCGCTATTTGCCGTTTAAAATCAAGTCTTGATTTAGATGATGAAATGTACCAAACTCATTATAATCTTGCGATTGCATATAATAATACAGGTAATTACGAAGAAGCCGTAAAAGAATTAAAAAAAGTTCTTGAATTAAAATCTGATTTTCATGATGCCGTTTATACAATGGCCGTTGCAAAAGAGGCTATTGCTGCTCAAATAATTGATAAAACCGATACAGAAGGTGATAAAATCCTTCAACCGACTTTAGCTGAAATGGAAGAATATAACAATAAAATTTCAGAAGTTATTGATTTATATAATCAGTATCTTGTTAAAAAAGTTAATGCCGATGAAGAAAAACAAATTAATGAAAAAATTAAAGAATTAAATATGCAGATGAAAGAATTTTCTCTTAAACTTGAACAAGCAGAACAAAAGAAAGATACAGTTGAATAATGTATGTTTAAATCTCCAGGTGATATAGCATTTAGTATATTTTCAATAGATATACATTTTTATGGTATAATTATGGCTTTATCAATATTGGCGGGGCTTATTGCTGTTTTATTTATCGGTAAAAAATATTTTAAAGATATTTCTCAAGATTCTATTATAGACAGCTCCCTTGTTATCATAATTTCCGGCATATTTTTTGCAAGATTATATTATGTATTGCTTGATTTTAACTATTTTATTAAACATCCTTCGGAAATAATTTGTATTTGGAATGGTGGAATATCAATCCAAGGTGCAATTATAGGTGCAATTATAGGGTTTTGGTTTTATGCTGAAAAAAATCATTTGGATTATTTAAAATATGCAGATTTATTTTCATTTGGCGGTATAATAGGTCAAGTTATTGGCAGGTGGGGAAATTTCTTTAATTCGGAAGCTTTCGGACTTCCTACGGATTTACCTTGGAAATTATATATTCCATATTCTATGCGTCCTTTTGGATATAAAACATGTGAGTATTTTCATCCTGCATTCTTATATGAATCAATTTTGAATTTTATTATTTTTTGTATTTTATTTTATATTTTAGTAAAAATAAAACCTAAAAAATCAGGTATAATTTTTCTTTCGTATTTAATTTTATATTCAATAGCAAGATTAATAGTAGAAACAATAAGACTTGATAGTGTATTAAATGTATCAAATTTTCATGCTGCGCACATTGCTTCTTTTGTATTTATATTATTTGCTGTTTTATTATTAGTTATTATTTTAAAAAAGAAAGATTTTGATAAAAATTCTGATTGATTTATAATAATGTAATGAAAAAAAAATATATATGGCTGTTTGAAATATTATTTTGGCTGATAGTTTTATCAGGGTGCTTTTATTTTTTCATTTTTAATACAACATATAAAGAGAATGCAGGAAATACATATTATTTATTCTTTGATGATGTAAAAGGACTGGTGAAAGGTTCTCCCGTTAGGTTAATGGGAATTAATATAGGTTACGTTAGGAATGTTAAAATATTTGATAACAAAGTATTTATATCATTTTTAGTAACAAAAGACGGAGTAAAAATTCCCTCAAGTGCGACTGCTTCAATAGAATTTTACGGACTTGGCGGTTCGACTTCTCTTGAGTTAAATCCAAAGACTTCTGATAACTCTTTGGATACAGAAGAAATTATCCCGTCTAAATCCTATAATGTCCGTGATTTTTGGGACGGACAGGAACAAGTTGCAAATGTTATGATTGATATATATGGCGGTATAGGAAGAACTATTAAAGCTTCTGATTTAATTAATCATAAAAACTGGTTTAAGCAAAGCGCTCTTGTTCAACAATTATCTGAAAAAGCAGGTCTTATTAATTCCGCACAGTCTGTTGTTATTTATAAATTAACCGAATCCACACTGGATTATATTGATAAAAAAAATCCGCCGGCTGATATTAATGATGAGGAAAAAATAAATGAGTGAATATAAAAATGTTTTTGTTATAAATCATCCTTTATGCTCTCATAATTTAAGAATTATAAGAGATAAAAATACGAATGCGGAAGTATTCAGAAGCGCAATTAAAAGAATAACATATTTGCTTTTTTACAAAGCAACGGAGGATTTAGAACTTGAAACAGTTAATATAGAAACTCCGCTTGAAAAATGTGAAGTGAAACAATTGAAAAAAGAAAAAGAAATTATAATAGCCCCGATTTTAAGAGCCGGTTTAATATTTTCCGATATAGCAAATGAAATTATGCCATTTGCAACAGTAAGGCATATCGGTATGTATAGAGATGAAGAAACACTTACTCCGATTTGGTATTATAATAAAATCCCCGTTGAATTTGATAATCCTGAGAATAAGATAGTACTTATACTTGACCCGATGCTTGCAACAGGTAATTCTGCAATTGATGCTATAAAATTGTTTGCGTCAAAGAATGTAGCACAAAAAAATATTAAATTTGTAAGTTTGATATCGGCTCCTGAAGGATTAAAAAAGGTTCAAGCACTATATCCTGATGTTAAAATAATAACTGCAAGTATAGACAATTGTTTGAATGAATATGGCTATATCCGCCCCGGACTGGGTGATGCTGGTGACAGAATTTTTAATACGGTAGAAAAATAATGTTTTACTTTGATAAATTTTACGGTAAAAAAATACTAAAATCATCTTTACTTGACGATTATGATTGTTTTTTTACAACAAGAGAATTTGTTTTAACGCCTGCAGATAGAGTTGATTTAACAAAAGAAGCGGAAGAAAACCGTAAATTTCTCAAAGAAAAAACTGATTGCATTGATATATATACTGCTAAACAGATTCACAGTGCAAATATTCAGGTTATATCCAAAGACAAAACATTTTATGATGATACGGACGCTTTAATATCATATATTGAAGGTTCTCTTATTATTTTAAATTATGCTGATTGCACACCGGTTATTTTGTACAGCAAAAAAAATAATATAGGAGCAGTTATCCATGCCGGCTGGAGGGGTACGGAGGCTGAAATTACTAAGAAAACAGCAATGAAAATGATTAAAGAATTTAACATAAATCCTTGTGATATTACGGCATTAATAGGTCCTTGTATAGGAAAATGCTGCTTTGAAACCGATGAAGATGTTTTTCTTAAATTGGTTAAAAATGTAAAAAACACTCAATTATATGATTATAAAAATAATAAATATTATATTGATTTAAAATTATTAAATAAAAATCAATTGTTAGAAACAGGTATAATAAATATTGATATATCAAGCTATTGCACATGCTGTATGTCTGATATATTTTTTTCATATAGAAAAGAAAAAGGAAAAACAGCAAGGCACTCTGCCGTTGTAAAAATAAAAAGGGGATAAATATGTCTGTAATTGAAAAATTGTCTGCAATATCTGAAACAATAACAAAGTTAATGAATTTTGTTTTGAACGATGACTTTGTAAAACCTGATTTTAATGAATATTTAACTGCGATTTCCGCTAAAAATGAGAACAGAACAAATATTCAGGCCGTAATTATTCCTTATATTTTTGAAAGAAGACTGGGAAATGACAGAAAATCAATTATAGAATTATATAAAGAATCTAAAACTGAAATATCTGATGTTGAGATTGAAATATTGGAAGCTTTAAGTAAATCTTTTTCTTCTGTATTTGAAGTCGGCAGAGTGTTCAG
This sequence comes from Candidatus Gastranaerophilales bacterium, assembly GCA_947589705.1. Lineage (GTDB taxonomy): Bacteria > Cyanobacteriota > Vampirovibrionia > Gastranaerophilales > Gastranaerophilaceae > Avigastranaerophilus. Next base: position 13,464 of record CANQCO010000008.1, on the reverse strand, counting down.
TAACGGTTTTGAACTTTATAATCTTGTAAATGAAAAGAATTACAGAGTTTTATCCCTTGTAAAAATGAATAATTTTAGAGGAATTACTCCGGGACAATTTGCTCTTTGCCGTATCTTCCCATTGAAAGAGGAGTATTATCTTCTTGAAGTAACAAATGTGCTTTCAAGCATAAATAAAGATGAAGTATATAAATATACTGTTGCTAAAATCATTGAAAAACCTGAGGATGCATACTTTGAAAATCCTAAAAAACTAAAACAGATTGAAGAACTGGTGAGCGATTTCGGTAAAAAATTTATTGAATGTTTTAGTACAGATGAAGTCATTACAACAAACACTTATGCTGATAATTTAATTAATATGTTTAATACTTATTGTGATGAGGGTATTTTGCCCGAAAAAGAAGAGCTGGAAGATAATATTAAACAGATTGAAAATAACAGATATTTTACAGTTTCTGATTTTAAAAATTCGTATTCGGATTTTATGGAAAAATCATTGGAAGGATTTTCTTCTCACTCAGCAACTTATGATATAGGTATAATATATGATGAACAACTCGGTTTATTTGTACTCCCGTTTTATCAAACCTTCTGCAAAATATATGAGGTTGAAGACTATAAAACAATTCAAGGGTATAAAGATTGCATTAAAAGTTTCCTTGAAAATGATAAAGTACCTGCTAATATTATTAAGAAGGTGGCAAAAAAATATTCTAACTTTATGGAAAGAACAAATGAGATTCTCGGAACTTCTTATACCGTTAATAAATTATTAAAATACTATAAAGCAGATTCCGTAGAAAAGAAAATATTTTCATCAGCAAGTGTATTATATGCCTCAAAGATATTTGAACAGATGATGAATATGGTTTCTGAAAAAGAGAATAAAAAAGAAAAAAGTAATATAGATTATTCACATGTGGGAAGAAACGATAAATGTCCCTGCGGAAGTGGAAAAAAATATAAAAACTGCTGTATGCCCAAACAATTATAATATGGTATAATCCTTTTATGATAACTTTTTTGATTGGGATATTAATATTAGCTGTCGGATATATTTTTTATTCAAGATATACACAAAAGCAGTTCGGAATTACAGATGAACCTACACCTGCAGAGTACTGTGCAGACGGTGTTGATTTCGTTCCTTTAAGTTTGAAAAAAAATATGTTAATTCATTTATTGAATATAGCAGGATTAGGTCCTATTTTGGGTGCGGTACAAGGAATATTGTTTGGACCTGCCGCATTTATTATGATTCCTGTAGGATGTATTCTTATGGGCGGGGTTCATGATTATTTCAGCGGTATGTTGTCGGTTAAAAATAACGGAGCTCAGATAACAGAGCTTATAAAAAAGTATCTTGATAAATCTTCTTACGGATTTTTTATAATTGTAGTATCTGTATTGTTGTTATTATTGGCATCAGTTTTTGTTTATACTGCAGGTGATTTAATGGCGGAGAGATTTTTTAATCAATCTGATTTTTCTCTCAAAAATCCTGTAATAATAATGATTTATGCTGTAATAGCAATATACTATATATTGGCAACACTATTTCCCATAGATAAAATAATAGGAAGATTTTATCCCATATTGGGACTTTTATTGTTATTTGGAACTGGACTCGTAGTTGTCGGATTTTTTATTTACGGTATTAATCTTGAAAATTTAAATTTTTCAAATATAAACACACATCCTGAAAAATTACATATATTGCCAATGTTTTTTATGACGGTTAGCTGTGGTTTGTTATCGGGTTTCCATTCTACACAGGCAACAATAATTTCAAGAACATTGAAATGCCAAAAAGACGGCAGACAGGTATTTTACGGAATGATGTGCGTAGAATCATTAATCGCAATGGTATGGGCAGCAGCTGCCATGCATGTTTATTCTCTTCATTTGGTGAGAGATAATTTAATCGGTTCTGTTAATGTTATAAATACAATTGCAGATGTTTTTGTAGTCCCTGTTTTAGCTTTTGTTGTTACAATCGCTGTTGTGGTTCTTCCGATTACATCTGGTGATACGGCATTAAGAGGACTAAGAATGATTTTAGGAGAAGCTCTAAATCTCAATCAAACCAAAATCAAAAACAGATTAGTTATAATTATTCCTATAGCTTTTATAATAATTTCCATTATCCTTTGGGCAAAATCTGATACGAACAGTTTTACTCGTATATGGAGATATTTTAATTTTGTTAATCAACTTATTGCAATTCCTACGTTTATTTATGCTACGGTTTATTTATTTCAAAATAAACGTAATTATTTTATAACATTAATCCCCGGATTATTTTATATATTTATAACCGTTTTCTTTATTTTAAATTCTAAAATAGGGTTTAATCTTGATTATTCAATATCCAAAATCAGCGCAATAGTAGTAATGATTATAAGCCTGTTTGTAATTTATAAAAAATATTTAAAGGAAAATAACAATTGAGATTATATGAAAGAATTAATACTACGGTTATAATAAATGGAAAAACTGAAAATATATACCAGTTTTGGTTTTTAAACATTCCTATTTTTAAAATTTATTCGCAAAATCAAAAAAAGAAATATTGGTTCCCAAATCTTCATAAACAAAAAATTAATACCGATAAACCTGTATTCTACTTAAAAATAAACAGATTTGAAAGCTTTACATTATTTTGTATTCAGCATTGGATAAATATTGTTAACGAAATGAATGCTGATTTTTATATTGTATGTGATAACAAAAAACTTGAAATTAATGTATTAAAAAAAATTATATTTAGAAACTGTAATATAAAAATAATAAAAAGTAAAAAAAATAATATTATAAATAGAATTGTAAAAACAATAGCAACGAAAACATGGTATAATGCAGCTTTTGCACATTTAACACCTTTTTTTCACGCTAAAGAAAACAATATAAAAGATTTCTATACAATTGATGCTGATGATACAATGTTTCTGCTTCCTAAGGAGAAATGCAAATTAATTTTAAATGAGGTAAAAACGTATGCTAAAAAAGAAAATATTTCTGCATTTTCTTTAGATATGCATTTAAGCAGAACCTTTGGTAAACACTGGTCATTCGGTATTACTTATATAAATGATAATGTTGATTGGACTGAAATATTTTCTCAAAATAAAAATCAAAACTGGACAAAAAATTATCCTGATGTAAATGATTATAATATAGATTGGTTTTTTACCTGGTTAAGAGATTGTAAAATTTTAAAAAATGAAATATTTTATGTTGAAAATCTGCCATTTATACACTTTGGTGATTGTCTTTCATCACCTTATTTTTGGGGGTTATATATATGGCATAATGCGAAAATTGAATTTCTTACTGCGGAAATAATCAATGAAAATATGGAAAAATCAATAATAAACATTGACAAAAATGCTGTAAAACTCGATTGTGGCATAAAAAGTCCGCAGGAAACTTCTTTTACTGAATTATTTAATAACTTTTGTGTTAAAAAAATTGCAGAAAGAACATAAAGTGCATTTACTGCAATCAGGTTTTGTCGGTTTACAGATGTTTTGACCGAGCGTAACAAAAAGTGTATTAATTTCGCTCCAACAAGATTTTGGCAAATTATTTTTTAGAGCGAACTCTGTTTCTTCAGGTTCTTTAGTACAGACAAGTCCTAATCTGTTAGAGATACGGTGTACGTGTACGTCAACACAAATACTGTCAATTCCGTATCCTTTTGATTGTACTAAATTAGCAGTTTTCCTTCCGACTCCTTTAAATTTTATCAATTCATCAATTTCTTTAGGAACGATACTGCTATGGTTGTAATATAATTCATAAGCAATATCAAGAATTTGCTTTGCTTTATTTTTATAAAATCCGACAGGATATATTGCTTTTTCTAAATCTTCCAATTTAACTTTAATAAAATCCTCGGGAGTTCTGCCAAGTTTTAGCATTCTCATTGTAGCAGGGTAGGTAGTTTTATCGTTCGTTCTTAGAGATAAAATACAGGCTATGAGAACTATAAAAGGATCATGAATATCTTCCATAAATTTAACAAATTCTGTTTGATTAAGGTTCATGTCCTTGATATTCTTTATAATGTTTTTGAAATTTTTTATCATAATGATTTAATTATATCACATTAGAAAAGGGATTATAATTGAATAAAAATCTGAAAGGTATATTATACGGCTCACTTGCTTCTGCAAGCTACGGCACCAATCCTCTTTTTGCAATGCCTCTTTATATGGCAGGTTTTGGAGTTAATTCTGTTCTTTTTTACAGATACTTTTTTGCAGTCGTAATGTACTATATTTTTATTAAATTTTTCAAGAAGAAATCATTAAAAATATCAAAGAGTGAAATATTTCCGCTTTTCATTTTAGGTATTTTATTTTCCCTTTCTTCTGTTACTTTATTTGAAAGTTTCAGATATATAGATATGGGAATAGCTTGTACAATATTATTTATATATCCTATTATTGTTGCAGTTATAATGGCAATATTTTTTAAAGAAAAAATAGCTTCTACAGTAATTTTATCAATAGTTTTGACGTCAATAGGAATTATACTTTTATATAAAGGAAAACCTGATACAACAATAAGTAAATACGGAATAATTATGGTATTATTATCAGCCCTGATGTATGCAATATATATTGTGGCAGTCAGAAATATGAAAGCAATAAAACATATAAATCATACAAAACTCAGTTTTTATGTTATGTTTTTTGGTCTATTTATATATATTATAAATCTTAAATTTTGCACTCAGCTTCAAGTAATAACAACGCCTAAATTGTGGATATATCCTTTATTATTGGCACTTTTTCCTACAATAATTTCAATTGAGACAATAAATATAGCAATAAAATTAATAGGTTCAACCCTAACTGCAATACTTGGCGCACTCGAACCTCTCACTGCAATATTATTCGGCGCAGTTATTTATCATCAGCAATTAACTTTAAGAATTATATCGGGAGTTGTACTTATATTATCAGGTGTGTTATTAATTGTTATAAATAATAAAAAATAACTGTTTTTGTTATATTATACATTAGGAAGTTGAATGAGGAATAAATTATGTTTGAAAAATATTATTCGCAAAGGATAAAAAATACACCGTCATCATTTATAAGAGAGATATTAAAAGTAACACAAAATCCTGAAATTATATCATTTGCAGGCGGACTTCCAAACCCGATTTCTTTTCCTCAGGAGGAATTAAAAATATCAATGAACAGAATAGCCGATAAATTCGGGGCTAAAATATATCAATATTCTACAACTGCCGGGCTAGACAGTTTAAGGCAATATATCGTTGACAGATATAAAAAAATATGGAATATGAATATAACAATAGAAAATGTAATAATAACAACAGGCTCACAGCAAGCTTTAGATTTAATTGGAAAAGTATTTATTAATGAAGGTGATAATGTAATGGTAGAAAAACCTTCATATTTAGGATTATTACAGTCTTTTTGCATGTACAGAGCAAATTTTGTTACAACAAAGCTTACTGATGACGGGCTTGATATTGAGGATTTAAAAAATACATTGAAACAATATAAGCCTAAAGCTGCATATTTAATACCTAATTTTCAAAATCCTACTGGGTTGACTTATACTAAAGAAAACCGAGAAAAGGTATTTGAAGCAATAAAAGATGAAAATATGATTCTTGTACAAGATGATCCTTATGGTGAATTGAGATTTGAAGAAGGTGAAAGAATACCTTATATAGGTTTAAATAAGAGTGAGAAAAATATATATTTAGGATCATTTTCTAAAATCGTAACTCCCGGCATGAGATTAGGTTATATTATTGCAAATAAAGAAATAATAAAAATGATAGAAACCGCAAAACAAGCTTCGGATCTTCACTCTAATATTTTCGGGCAGTATCTGATTTCTGATTATTTATATAATAATGACCTTGATAAGCACATAGAAAAAATTAAAAAGTTATATAAATCTCAGGCAAATGCAATGGTTTGTGCTATGGAAGAATATTTTCCAAAAGCCGTTAAATTTACTCGTCCTAAAGGCGGTATGTTTACATGGGTTACACTTGAAGAAGGAACAGATGTTTTAAAACTTTTTGATAAGGCAATAGCTAAAAAGGTAGCATTTGTACCCGGACATCCTTTTTATGTAAATCCTACAAATGTAAATACATTAAGATTGAATTATACAAATGCCGATGAAAATACCATAAAAGAGGGTATTAAACGTTTGGCACAGGCTCTGAAAGAATAATTAAATATAAAAATTAATAATTTCCATATTTAAGATTTTAGTAATAAAATTAAATATAGGAGAGAAAATTATTCATGAAAGATTTGATAATAAAAATAACAGGTACATCAGGGCAGGGAATAATAAGTTCAGGCGATATATTATGCTATGCTACAGCCAGAAAAGGTTATTATGTAACTACATATAGGGCATTCCCGTCAGAGATAAGAGGTGACGGTAAGTGCTATTATACTCTTAGAATAAGCGAACATCAGGCATTGACAGCAACGGGGAATACTGATATTCTTGTTTGTCTTGATGAAGATACCATTTATGAAGAAATCGGCAAAATTAATAAAGGCGGAATATTAATATATGACAGCGATATGGTTTCAGAACTAAAAGAAACCAGAAATGATATTGTTGTTTATCCCGTTCCTTTGAAAACAATAGCAAAAAGTGTGGCAACGGAGCGCTCAAGAAATATGTCCGCACTCGGTGTTGTTGTTGAAATATTAAAAAATCTTCATCTTGAAGAACAAATTTTAAAAGACATTGAATTAAGATATAAATTAAAAACTCAAGAAGTAATAGATTCAAATAAAAATGCACTCAATGCGGGTATAAAATATGCTCAAAATGAGATGATAAGAAAAGATGATTACGATAAAGTAAATATAAAGTCAACGGGTGCAAAACTTATAATGTCAGGGAATGAAGCAATAGGTCTTGCTGCAATAGCAGCGGGCTGCCGATTCTTTTCGGGCTACCCGATTACTCCCGCAACTGAAATTATGGAATGGCTTGCAAAAGAACTTCCTAAATTCGGTGGAAAAATGCTTCAATGTGAAGATGAAATTGCGGCAATAAATTATGCACTCGGAGCGTCATACGGCGGAGTTAAGTCTATGACTGCAACATCTGGTCCGGGGTTTTCTTTAATGCAGGAAGCAATAGGGCTTGCTTCAATGGCTGAAATACCTGTAGTAATAGCGGATGTTCAAAGATGCGGACCTTCAACGGGGGTTCCCACAAAAACAGAGCAAAGCGACTTATTTGCAGCAATGTACGGTACTCATGGCGATTGCCCCAAAATTGTGCTTGCGCCTATGAATGTTTCTGATTGCTTTTATCAGACTATTAACGCATTTAATTTTGCCGAACAATATCAGGTTCCGGTTATAATATTATCTGATGCTTCACTCGGACCAAGACGAGAATGCGTTGATATGATTGATTTTGATAACTTAAAAATAGTAAACAGATTAAAACCGAATTTAAAAGAAGGAGATGTATATAACAGGTACGAGGATACCGAAACCGGTATATCACCTATTACATCCCCAGGTGATATGTATGGCGAGCATGTAGTTACGGGGCTGGAACATACTGAAGAAAATGCTCCGACTCCGGCACCTGAAATACATAGAAAAATGACGGAAAAACGTTTTAAAAAGCTTGAAACAGCGGCAGGTCAATTTTCTAAAGCTAAAACCTACGGTGATGAAAATGCCTCAATTGGTATAATAAGCTGGGGCTCAACTTCAGGAGCAGTTTTTGAAGCTATTGATACTGCTAAAGAGAATGGTATAAATGTTCAGGCATTATATCCCAGAACTCTTTATCCTCTTCCTACGGATTGGATTAAGAATTTTGTCAGAAATAAAGAAGTTATTATTGTAATTGAAGCTAATTATAATGCGCAATTCAAATCAACAATTGTTGAAAGATGTACACATATTAACAGAGGTACGGAAGTATTAGAGTTCTTAAAATATGATGGTACTCCTTTTACCCCGGAAGAAATATATGAAGAAATTCAAAAAGTATACAATGTACAACAATCAAAAAATGAAGTTATAACTAATAAACATACTCATTTTTAAAGGAAAAAATAATGAAACAAATGCAGGAAAATGATTATAAAGGAAGAGTAAAACCGTCGTGGTGTCCGGGGTGTGGAAATCATGCCGTAATTATGGCATTAAGAAAGGCAATGACATCACTTAATTATCAAACACATGAAACGGCAATAGTTTCTGGTATCGGGTGTTCCAGCCGTTTCCCGTTTTTTATGTCTACGTATGGTTTTCATTCAATCCACGGACGTGCGCTCCCTGTTGCTATAGGATTAAAACAAGCAAGACCTGATATTAATGTTATTGCACTTGGTGGTGACGGTGACGGATTAAGTATCGGCGGTAATCATTTTATTCATGCAGGAAGAAAGAATCCTAATATAACATATATTATGCTTGATAATGAAATATATGCTCTTACAAAAGGTCAGTGTTCTCCGACTTCAAGAATTGGTACAATAACAAAATGCAACCCGTATGCTTGGACGGCTGACAGATTAAATCCTGTATTAATGGCACTATCTTTTAATGCGTCTTATGTCGCAAGAGGTTATTCCGGTGACGTAAAACAGCTTGAACAGCTTATTATAGGCGGACTAGAACATAAAGGTTTCGCTTTTATCCATATAATTTCACCTTGTGTTCAATACAATAAAGTTTCTTCTTTTGAAAAAATAAAAGAAATAGTAAGAAATCTTCCCGAAGAACACGATGTTCAAGACAGAGTTAACGCTATGAAATATGCTTTTTCTTCTGACGGAGTTTATACGGGAGTTTTTTATAAAGTTCAAAGACCTGTTTATGAACAAAGATATGAAGATGTAATTTCCAAAGCAAAAGAAATCGCAGGTAATAATATAACAATTAAAGATGTAATTAAACAATTTCAATAGGTGTTAATATGAATAAAATTAAACGAATTTCAATAACATTATTAGCTTTAATAGGTATCGCACTTTCGATTGAACTGTGTATAGTTTATTATAATGCTAATTTTAATCCGCAGGCAGCGCCGAGTATTTGTGCTATAAGCGAAACTATGAACTGTGACAGTGTTGCAAAAACCGCTTATTCTCAATTCTTTGGTGTACCTTTGGCACTGTGGGGGTTATGTTTTTATTTATTTGTATTGTTCCTTAATTTTGTTGATAAACTTCAAAATATAAAATTTCTGGGATTTCTAAAAGTCTTTAAAAATCAGACTTCATATATATTTTGTTTATCTTTGTTCTCATTTATAATTTCAATGATATTAGCTACAATTTCAGTTTTAAAAATAAATTCGATATGTATATTCTGTTTTATGACATATTTTATAGATTTAGTAATAGCTTTAGTTGCTAAAAATTGGGGAAATGGTGTATTTTTTGAATTAAGAAATTCTGTTGTTGATTTTATTGAAGCAATAAAGGTCAGACGCTATGCGTTTTGGTTTATATTGTTGGTTTTGCTTGCAGCCTCCATATTAACATATACTTCTGTTTCTTATGTTCTTATGCCTCAAGTAGCTAAGAAAATGGAAATTATAAACTCTTTTAAAGAGTTTAATAATCAGGTATATAAAAATGAAATAGGCGACAGAAACGCTCCTGTTGTTATCAAAGAATATATGGACTTTAATTGTCAGGCTTGTTTTATGGCTAATTTATATTTACACAGATTAGTTTCTGAAATGGAGAATGTAAAGGTTGTACAGATGAATGTTCCGTTTGAAAAATCTTGTCATCCGTCACTACCGGGAGAAGGTCATAAAAATTCCTGCTTAAAATCAAAATATGCTTATGCAGCACTCAAACAAAACAAATATTGGGAGATGGCAATAATTCTGTTTGAAGATGATACAAACTCTGAACAGGATATAATTGATAAAGCCAGACTTGCCGATTTTGATATTAAAAAATTGACTTCGGATGCAAGAGGCGATGAAGTAAAAAAAGAAATTGAAGAAATTGTACAAAAAGCTGATTCTGACGGTGTTGAAGGTACTCCTACATTTTTCGTGGGGATGAAAAAAATACTCGGTATTGGTTCTTATTTTGAATTTAGAAATATAATACAATCTCAAGGTGGAAAGTTAAAAAAAGAATATGAATAAAGTTCTTTTACATGCCTGCTGTGCGGTTTGCAGTGCGTATCCCATAGAAAAACTGCGAGAAATGGGGTATGAACCTGTTATATATTTTTTTAATCCTAATATATTTCCGCCCGATGAATTTGACAGAAGATTAAATGAACTTATAAAATATGCAAAAAAGAAACAAGTTGAACTTATTGTAGAAAAACAGGATGCAGCTGATTGGTATAACGCAATAGCAGGACTTGAGAATGAACCTGAGGGCGGGAAAAGATGTTTAAGATGTTTTGAGTACAGACTTTTATATACGGTATTAAAAGCATTTAAACTTGAGTTTAAGTATTTTACAACGACACTTACCGTAAGCCCGCATAAAAACTCAAAAGCTATTTTTGAAATAGCAAAAGAACTTGCTAAAAAATATGAACTTAATTTTCTTGATATTGATTTTAAAAAACAAGACGGATTCTTAAAAACCATGAAAATAGCAAAAGAAGAAAATTTTTACCGCCAAAACTATTGCGGTTGCGAATTTAGCATGTTTTAATTTTAATATTCTGATAACAGGCAAATTTTGAACTTGTTTTGTTTTACTCTTATTATGAAAATTAATTTCTCGACATTCAAACTAATTACAAAAAACGACAGAAAGAAAAACTTACCCTCTTTTAAAAATATAAAAAAGGATACTTTTGAACATTCAAATATTATTCTAATAAAGAATTGGGATTCAGTTGTTAAAGGAGAAATAGTAAAAAAAATTATTCTTAAAGATTTAAGCGGTAAAAAAGTAAAAGGATATATATTAAAAGATATAAGCCGTGAAAATCAATATTTTGTCTGTGCAAACGGTAAAAATCAGTGCCGAATGATTATATCGGAAGATGAAGATTCTATATATATTGAAGAACTATATGGACATAATAATATAGGAGAATTTAAAGGAGCCGGAACCGAGTTATTAAAATTTGCTTCCGAAATAAGTTTGGAAAAAGGGTATAAAGGCAAATTATCACTAAAAATGGGAGGTTCGTTTCCGTTTTACTATAAAAATAATTTCAGAATTGATGAAAATCATACCGATGATGTGAATATTAAAAATGCTGCTTTGGATTATATAACGAGAGAAGGTGTCCCAAAAAATAAATTATGGCTTGCTCATTGGTCAACACCTATTGTAATTTTAGACGAAAAAAATGCAAAATTAATGAGAAATTCCAAAAGGTTAATTGATTCATCAAAATCTGCGGTTTTATATTCAAAAAATATTAATCTCAAAAATAAAACAAAATTTTTAGATGTTGATTTTTGCGATTTGGACAATAAATTCGTAATTCAACTTATCGATAAAAATTCGGAACAATATTCTATGCTTGCTTATATAGAAGGAGATATAAAAAACGGCAAACTTATTTGGAATAATGAAATAAAAAGTAATTTATTTTATCAAAAGAATCCCGAAATTATCAGGGAATTAAATACGGCATTTAATTATGCACAGGATTACTATAGAACAAAATGTTTTACTAAATAAATAATTTTTCTTTTTCATTTCTGGATAAATGTTTTATTCTATATTCTTCTTTTTGGGCTTTCTGTTTTGAATCAAATTCTTTAGAATATACCAGTTTTAAAGGTTTGTTTGCTTTTGTGTATTTTGCGCCTTTACCGTCAAGATGTTGTTTATATCGTTTTTCAATGTTATCGGTATATCCGCAGTATAGGGTATTATTTACGGTTAGGATAATATAAACATAATATTTTTTATCAGTTTTTTTCATTTAATAAAATCTCATCTAAAATTGAAATTATATTTTTATAATTTAATTCCGTAACCAAACGATGTCTGTATTCCGCTCCTCCTCTTATGTTTTTAATGTAGCAAGGATAAAATTTGCGGAAAAATTTAATTCCTGTTTCTTCACCCCTGAAAGCTATTTCAGAATCAAGATGTTTTTTCAGCATCGATATTTTTTCAGGTAAGTTAGGTTCCTTAAGAAGTTTTCCTGTATTTATATATTCTTCAATTCTGTATATTAAAGATAAGTCACCCATAGAAGCTCTTCCAACTGCAATACCGTCAGCGTCCGATATTTCAAGACATTTCATAGCACTTTCAGGACTGTCTATGTCACCGTTGGCAAAATAAGGTATATCAATTTCACCTTTTAGGTTAGATAATTCTTTCCAGTCAGCGTTTCCCGAATACATTTGAGAACGGGTTCTTGCATGAACGGTAACTGCACTTGCCCCTGCGCTTTGCATTATTTGGGCAAATTCTATAAAGTTTTTTGTATCTAATCCCCAGCCAAGCCTAAATTTACAAGTTACGGGTATATTAACGGTTTCTTTAACCGCAATGACAATATCTTTTGCAAGTTCGGGATTTTTCATTAAAGCACATCCGTCATTGCCCTTTACTATTTTATTAATGGGGCATCCCATATTTATATCAATAATATCAGCTTTTTTTTCAAGAATTTTAGCGGATTTAGCCATTAACTCGGGTTTATGTCCCTCTATTTGAAAGCTTACGGGACTTTCTTTATTGTCAGAATATGAAATGTTTGTATCCTGTTTCTGGACTAATGCTTCAGAGCTAATCATTTCCGTTGTTAATAAACAGGTTTTAGAATATTCTCTTAAAAGTTTTCTCATTACATAATCGGTAATACCTGCTAACGGCGACAAAGAAACTTTGCTGTTAACAGAAAAGTTACCGATTTTAATTTCGCAGATTTTTTGTTCTGTAGGCATTATTTTAACTCATTAACTCTTTGTTTCGCATATTCTAAGTATTCACTGTCTTCTGAATTTAATTCAATAAATTTGTTGTAGTTTTCTTTAGCGGAATTAAAGTCACTGACGGAATCATAGTCAACGGCAAGCGAATAATATGCTATAACCATTTCAGGCGCATATTTTAGTGTTAATTTATAATCTGAAATTGCTTTTTTATAATTGTTTAAAGCATCATAGCATAAAGCTCTGTAATAATATGCCGTTGCATTCTTGTTATTTGCGGTAATTACTTGGGATAAAAGAGTTATAGCTTCATTGTATTTTTTGTTGTCATATAATTCAACAGCGTTATTAAGTTGTTCTTCCGTATTTTTTTCATTTATATAGTTTAAAATTTCTTTAGCTTGTTTATTGTTAGGATTTTTATTAAGAGCTTGTTCTATATAAGGTTTAGCACTAACAGTATCATTAAGGTTAATGTATAAAGAAGCTATATAGTAAGGAATATCAGGATTTTGAGGAGAGAGATTTAAAGCTTTTTTATAGAAGTTAATAGCTTCATTGTAGTTTTCA
>CANQCO010000007.1 GCA_947589705.1 Candidatus Gastranaerophilales bacterium | reverse complement strand
CTCAACTTGATTTTATTTCAACGGTAAGTCACGAGTTAAGGACGCCTTTAACCAGTATAAGAGGGTTTGCGGATACCCTGCTTTCATCTTACGATAAACTTTCACCCGAGCAGAGAGAAAAGTTTCTCCACATCATAAAAGACCAATCCAACAGGCTTATTAAACTTGTAGAAAATCTTTTGACTGTTTCAAAAATGCAGTCGGATAAGGATTTGTTAATTTACAAATCCGTAGATGTTCCTTCTTTTGTTGATTCTGTAGTGCAGATGATTAAGCTTAAGTATAAAACACATAATTATGAGTGTAATTTCGCTAAAAATCTGCCTAAAATACTTGTTGATACGGATAAATTCCAGCAGATACTTTTGAATATTATTGATAATGCTTCAAAATATTCGCCCGAGGGAAGCAAAGTAAAAATTGATGTTAAACAAAATTTTGATGAAAATACTGTTTCAATATCCGTACGGGATAACGGAATAGGGATAAGTAAGGAAGATATAGGAAAGATATTTAATAAATTTTCAAGGATTGATTCACCGTTAACAAGAAAAATATACGGAAACGGACTCGGATTATATATTACAAAAACACTTGTTGAAAAGATGAACGGGACAATAAGTGTTGAGAGTAACAATAATGGAAGCTGTTTTATGGTATGTTTTAAAGCGGCAACCCCTGAAGATAATGGTATAAAGAAGATAAAAGAGTAGATATGTTAGTAAAAGCTGTTTTATTAATAGATAAGAGAAAAGAACAATCAATAAAATATAAAAAATTGCTTGAAGCGGCTGAAATAACCGTTTTTACCGCCGTTGATTTTTCTGAGGCTCTTAATATTATAAATTCTTTTGAGCCTGATATGATAATTATTTCTGACAGCATAGAGCTTGACCTGAAAAAAGCCATAGAACAAATAAGAGTATTAACATATAATATTCGCCCTGCTATTGCTGTGGTATCAAAATCAAATCACATACAGGATAAAATAGATTGTCTTGATTCAGGTGCTGATGATTTTATAAGTGAGCCTGTTAATTCCGATGAATTTAAATCCAGAATTAATGCTCATTTAAGACGCAATTTTGAAAGTAATTTTTCTGAAAAAACTCTTTTGTTTGATTCAAAGGTATCATATAAAATGATAAAACGAGCTTTAAATGAAAATAAACAATGGGCAATAATGCTTATAGATATTGATAATTTAAGCTTTTATAAAGAAATCTACGGTGAACTTGCCGCAGATAAACTGCTTCAAACGTATTCTGCCATTATAAAATCTTCAATTGAACCGATTGACTATATAGGGCAGTTTTCGGAAGATGATTTTATAGTGATTACACACCCTGATAAGGCAGAAAAAATAGCTAATTACCTTATTTATGCTTTTAATACCGTGGCAGAGAAATTTTACTCCGAAACCGATGCAAAACGAGGATTCATTTTTATGCACGGTGATGATGAAGCGGAAAATAAAATCAATCTTGTTTCAACAAGTATCGGTATTATAACGAATCAATATAAAAAATACACTGATATTAAACAGGTTATAAGTTCTTTAATATCAACTCATAAGCTTGCAAAATATAATACAGGTTCTAATTATGTAATGGAGCGTCCTGAAATTAGTGCGGATAATGCCGTAGAACAAAAAAAAGAGAATAAAAACATAATAATTATGGAGCCTGATGACGCTCTATCATTACTTTTAGAGGCAACGGCTTTAATGCAGGGGTATAATGTTAAAGTAGTCAGTGAATTTAATGATGTATTTAAAGTTATTGAGTCTTTTAATCCCGCTGTTATTGTGCTTGATGCGGGTAATGCTGAAACCCTTAAAGGACTTGAAATATGTAAAAAAATTAAATATGAATTAAAAAATACCAATGCGAATATTATATTTACAACGACGGTTCATGATAAAGAAATGGTATTAAATGCAGGGGCGGATTTATACCTGCCTAAGCCTTATGAACTTTCGGTAATGTTTGGCTGGATAAGAAAATTTAAAGAACACTATAACGGATAGGAGACATAAAATGAAGGTAGAAGTTAAAAACGTATCAATACTTGATGTTAAGGCGGATGTGATTATTGTAAACCTCTTTGAAGGGGTTAAAGTTCCCGCAGGTGTTACGGGTATTGTTGATAAAGCATATAAGGGGGTTATTTCCGATTTTGTAATAAAAAAAGAAAAATTTACGGGTAAATACGGCGAAATATATAAACTTCCCATAACTGCCGAAGGCAAAAAGATAATAATAGCAGGTCTTGGAGAACAAAAGTCTTTTGACTATGTAAAATTAAGAAACTTAAATGCTAAAATAATAAAGTCTTTAAAATCAGATGACAACGCAAAAACTGTAGTATCTATACTTCACGGTGCAGGTATAGCAGGGTTATGTCCCGAAGGATGTGCAAAAATGATTACGGAAGGCGTTTTATCAGGAGTTTATGATTTTGATAAGTATAAGTCAGAAAAAAGCGAAAATAAAGTTAAAGAATTTATAATAGCTGAAACCGATAAAGAAAAATATAAAAAGGCGAAAAAAGGTGTTGAAAAGGCATTAGTTATTGGTGAAGCTGTAAACAGGGCTAGAGATTTAATTAATGATTCTGCTCAATATATTTATCCTGAAACGCTTGCAGATTATGCCGTTAAAAATTCGGGGGTAAAAACAACCGTTTATAATAAAGCTCAAGTTAAAAAAATGGGTATGAACGCATTTCTTGCAGTTGGTCAAGGCAGTGTACATGAACCTAAATTCATTCACATGGAATATAAAAGTGAAAAAGCGAAAAAGAAAATTGCCATAATCGGTAAAGGTATTACATTTGATGCGGGCGGACTTGACTTAAAACCACCGTCATCAATGCTTACAATGAGAGATGATATGTCAGGTGCCGCTGCTGTTATTGAAACTATGAGAGCTATTTCAATATTAAAACCTGATATAGAAGTCCATGCACTTGTTGCAGCTTGCGAAAATATGCCATCAGGCAGCAGTTATAAACCGGGAGACGTAATTATAGCAAAAAACGGAAAGAGTATAGAAATAGATAATACCGATGCGGAGGGCAGAGTTACTTTAGCTGATGCGCTATGCTATGCAGAGGAACTTAAGGTTGATGAAATAATAGATATAGCAACTCTGACAGGTGCTTGCATGGTGGCATTAGGTACTGTTGCAAGCGGTGTTATGGGAAATAACGATAAGAAAATAAAAGAATTTATTGAAAATGCCGAAAAAGCGGGAGAAAGATTCTGGCAGCTTCCTATGTATGAAGAATATGGCGATTCTTTAAAGAGTGATATAGCCGATACAAAAAATACGGGTGGAAGAAATGGAGGTGCTTCCGCTGCGGGAATTTTCTTATCTAAGTTTGTTGAAAAAACACCATGGGTGCATTTAGATATTGCGGGAACAGCTTTTCTTGATAATGCAGGTTCAGAAGGTATTAAAGGTGCTCAAGGTATCGGCGTTAGAAGTTTAATTGAGTTTTTAACGGCATAATGATTAAAACAGCTATTACAAAAAACAATAATAAAATAAATCTTATTGAAATTAATAATCAAAACTATGATAAGACTATACTCATTATAGGGGTATTTCACGGAGAAGAACCTCAAGGGGAATACCTCATAAATGAGTATCTTAAAAAAGATTTATCAAAGATAAAAAACAGGCTTTTAATAGTTCCTTGTTTAAATCCTGACGGCAAAGCATTAAACAAAAGACAAAATGCAAACGGAGTGGATTTAAATAGAAATTTCCCGACCCGCAATTGGAAAGTTACCGAAAATAAAGAATATTTTGGTGGGAATAAGCCTGAAAGTGAGATTGAAACAAAATTTATTACCGAAATTCTTAGTGATTATAAAATAGATGCGATATTGTCAATTCACGCTCCCTTTAAGATTGTTAATTATGATGGGCCGGCTAAAGAGCTTGCTGAAAAGATTTCTGAAATCACACATTATCCTGTTCAAGCGGATATAGGCTATCCTACGCCCGGAAGTTTCGGTAACTATGCAGGAGTTGAGAGAAACATTCCGACAATTACACTTGAACTCCCTGAAGATGAATCAGATGAAACACTATGGAAGATAAACGAACCTGTTTTCGACTATCTGGCATGTGAATATTAACGATTGTAATTAATAATTTAGGAAAATTTAGACTTTTATGGTATATTTGAAATGAGATTTAAAAAAAGGAAAAATAAATGATTTCTGTAAACGATTTAAAAACAGGCTTAACACTTGAAATAGACGGCGGACTTTGGAACGTTGTTGAATTTATGCACGTAAAACCGGGTAAAGGTGCTGCATTTGTCAGAACAAAACTTAAGAATGCAGAAACGGGCAATGTTGTTGAAAAAACATTCAGAGCCGGCGAAAAAGTTGCTAAAGCTACTTTGGATAAAAGAGATATGCAGTATCTTTATAAAGAAGGCAACGATTTTGTTATGATGGACCTTGAAACATACGAACAATTAACGGTTCCTGCTGACAGAATCGGTGACGGCGTTAAATATTTAAAAGAAAATATGAATGTCGCAATTTTATTCCACGATAAAAATATTATAGGTATTGATATACCAAACTTCGTAGAGCTGGAAGTTGTTGATACTCCGCCTGCTGAAAAGGGCAACACTGCTCAAGGCGGTACAAAACCTGCAACTCTTGAAACGGGTGCTGTTGTTAACGTTCCTTTCTTTGTTACAAACGGTACTGTTATAAGAGTTGATACCAGAACAAATGAGTATCTCGACAGAGTCTAAGGATTTAATAATGGAATTTAATTTAGAATATTTAGAAAAGTTAGCTAATATAGTATATGAAAATGACCTTTCTGAAATATCGCTTGAAAATGAAGAACAGGCAGTAAGTTTAAAAAGAGAAAAACCCGTTCAGGCGGTTCCTTTTTCAAACGTGATGCCGACTACGGTCACATCACAGGTTATTTCCTCTCCGAGTAAAACTCAGGAAACAAAATCCAATGAACATAAAGGAACTCCTATAACTTCGCCGATGGTAGGAACATTCTATTCATCTCCGTCGCCTGATGAAAAACCGTTTGTTGCCGTCGGAGATAATATTGCTATAGGTCAGGTCGTTTGTATAATCGAAGCTATGAAACTTATGAACGAAATTGAAGCTGAAGCTTCAGGTAAAATAACCGAAATTTGTGTTAAAAACGGTGACAGCGTTGAATTCGGTCAAGTCCTAATGTATGTTGAATAAATTAATAAATACATTATAAAAAAGAATCCGTCAGGATTCTTTTTTTTGTTGTTCAAGTTTTAATAAAAACTCTTTTATATTAAGTCCTGCGGCATAGCCCGTCAAGC
Organism: Candidatus Gastranaerophilales bacterium; assembly: GCA_947589705.1. Lineage (GTDB taxonomy): Bacteria > Cyanobacteriota > Vampirovibrionia > Gastranaerophilales > Gastranaerophilaceae > Avigastranaerophilus. The sequence continues at coordinate 30,829 of CANQCO010000007.1, read as the reverse complement.
TCCCGTCTGAACCTATTACTCTGTGGCATGGAATTATTATTGCAATCGGATTTTTATTATTGGCGTTTCCTATTGCTCTTGAAGCATTAGGATTTCCTATTGCCAGTGCGGTTTGCTTATATGTCCTTGTTTCGCCGTATGGTATTTTTGTTAATTCCTTCCATACTCTTTTTTGAAACTCTGTTCCTTTTGGGTTTAGGGGTAAGTCAAAGTTTTTTCTTTTTAATGAAAAATATTCATCCAGCTGTTTTATTGTTTCTTTTATTACGGGATTTATTGCAAAATCCGTATTTTCAGCACCAAATTGAAGTGATAAAAGCGCATTTTCATCAGCCGTTATGGTAATATCACCGATTTTACTTTTATAAATACACTTATATTCCATAATTACATATTTATTTTTTCGGTTAAAGCTTTAATATCGTCAGCCAAATGTTTATCAATATTGATATCAGTTTTAACTTTCTGGTGGGAATACATAATTGTTGTATGTTTTCTGTTAAAGCAGCTGCCTATATAAGGAAAGCTCTCATTTGTCATTTCTTTAGCCAGATAAATTGCGGTTTGACGGGCAAAGGCAGTCTTGGCAGCTCTGTTTGTACTTTTTATATCATCAACGGATACATTATAAAAGCTTGCCACAATATCTATAATTCCTTCAACGGTAACGTTCTTGCGCTTTTCGCTGTAGCCTATTATTTTCTTTACATTATCAATATTTAACGGTATTTCATTAATTGAAGTATAAGCACTAACCGTATTAAACGCCCCTTCAAGTTCTCTTATATTTTTATTATAGACGGAAGCCAAAAATTCTATGACATCAGAGGGCATTTTTATATTGTTATCATTTGCGAGTTTTGTTAATATAGCCATTCTTGTTTCAATGTCAGGCACTTGAATATCCGCTAATAATCCCATCTGAAATCTTGTTTTTAAACGGTCGGGAGTATTTTCAAATTTATCGGGCGAACGGTCTGATGTAAATACGATTTGTTTTCCCGAATTATGCAGGCTTTCAAATGTATTGAACATTTCTTCTTCCGTTCTTGCCTTGCCTTCTATAAGCTGAATATCATCAATTAAAAGTACATCAACCGTTCTGTATTTATTCCTGAACTCATTCATTTTTTTATTTTTATCCCCTGCTTTATCCATGCCTTTAGCTAAGGAGTTAACAAGGTCATTAATAAATTCTTCTGCTTTAACATATTTTACTTTTAATTTTGGTTTGTTAAAGAGGATATCATGCCCGATTGCTTGAAGCAGATGAGTTTTACCCAGCCCCGAGCCTCCATATATGAACAAAGGGTTATATTGTTTCCCGGGGTCTTTTGCAACCGCAACAGCTACTGCGTGAGCAAATTTATTGTTGCTTCCCACAACAAAATTATCAAATTTATATTTTAAATTTAAGTTACATGAGGACTGCATTTGTTTTAAACCGTCATATTTTGAAGACGTTATTCTGTTTTCAAGATTTTTTATAAACTCTTTTTCTTCTTCTTTTTTAGCCTTTTGTTTTTCTTTTTCAAGCTGTTTATGTAAATCTTCGTCATAAATAACTTTAAAATTTACGTCCTGTCCCGTAATTTGAGAAAGCGCTTTAGATATTTCTTTTTTGTTCTTTTGCAGAATCTGCACAGCCAGGTTCTGCCCCGATAAAGCGCAGAAACAGTTATCTTCAAACGAATGCGGAACTAATGGTACAATCCATGTTTCATAGGTTGTAGCTACAATAGTATCCTTTAATATAACAAGGACATCGTCCCATATTTTTTTAATTAATGAGTCTTCCATTACTTTTAAAAAAGGTTAGTTAACTTTTGTTGTAAGTCTTAAATGCAATTCTCTAAGCTGATCTTCCGTAGCCATAGCGGGCGCATCGGTCATAAGACATTTAGCATTTGAGTTTTTAGGGAATGCAATGACGTCTCTTATAGAGTTTGTCTTAGCTAACAGAGCAACAACTCTGTCTAATCCTAATGCTAAACCGGCATGAGGTGGAGTTCCGTACTTAAAGGCATTTATCATAAATCCGAATTTTTCTTTTGTTTCTTCGTCGCTTAATCCGAGTGCCTTAAATACTCTTTGCTGTATTTCAGCGGAGTGGATTCTGACGCTTCCGCCGCCTAATTCCGTACCGTTATAAACGATATCATAAGCTATAGAACGGCAATTAGCAGGGTCTGTTTCCATTTTATCAATGTCTTCCAGATTCGGCATTGTAAACGGATGGTGAACTGATACGTATCTGTTGTCTTCTTCCGAAAATTCAAACATCGGGAAATCAACCACCCATAAAAGAGCATGCGCATCGGGGTCGATTAATCCGAGTTTTTCGCCGAAGTATAATCTGAATCTGCCCATAACATCATAAGTAATTTTTGGTTTATCGGCAACGAAGAAAATAACATCGCCTGCTTGAGCATTTGCTCTTTCTTTTATTCTTTGAGCTTGTTCTTCCGTTAAGAACTTAAGAACGGGAGATTTAGCCGTGCCGTCTTCTAAGTACATAATATTGGCAAGTGCTTTTGCCCCGTAGGAAATTGCAAGTTTAGTTAAATCGTCTATTTCTTTTCTTGAATAGTTTGCAATACCTGGGATTTTGATTGCTCTGACTATACCGCCGGCTTTAAGTGTATCTTTAATTATTTCAAAATTAGATTCCATAATAATATCGCCGATATCAAACAGCTCTAGCCCGAAACGCAAGTCGGGTCTATCTGAACCGTATTTATCCATGGCTTCTTTATATGTAATTACGGGTAATTTTTCGGGTGTATCATAGCCTACAAGTTTAAATACATCCCTCAATAACCCTTCAACCATATTCATAATGTCTTGCTGTTCAACAAATGACATTTCCATATCAACCTGAGTAAATTCAGGCTGTCTGTCGGCTCTTAAGTCTTCATCACGGAAGCATTTTGCTATTTGATAATAACGCTCGATTCCGCCGACCATTAAAAGCTGTTTAAATATTTGAGGTGATTGAGGAAGTGCATAAAATTTCCCCGGTTGTACACGGCTTGGTACAAGGTAATCCCTCGCACCTTCGGGTGTTGTTTTAATTAATATAGGTGTTTCAACTTCCATAAAGTTTTGGCTGTTTAAATAATTCCTTATGGTTGTAACAATTTTGTGTCTTAATTTTAAACAGTTTAGAACTTTTTCCTGTCTTAAATCAAGATAACGGTACTTTAATCTGATATCTTCATTAACATCATCAGCGTTTAGAGGGAATGGAAGAACTTGTGAAGTCGAAAGAATCTCAATAGATTTAGGATAAACCTCTATTTCGCCCGTAGGAAGTTTATCATTGTATGTTTCTTCGGGTCTTATAGAAACAATTCCGCTTGCTTTTATAACATATTCATCTCTTAATTTTTGGAAAACATCATAAACTTCGGGATTTTTCTTCGGGTCTGAAACAAGCTGAAACAGACCTGAACGGTCTCTTACTTCAACGAAAATAATTCCGCCCAAATCTCTTACGGCACTAACCCATCCTGCAACCGTGACTTCTTTTCCTACTTCATTTTTAGTTATTTCTCCGCACCCATGCGTTTTCATTGATGTTGTTGTTATCATATTTATTTCCTGTTATCTCACTAGTCATTAAATTCTTATTTAAATTTAACTCAAATATACTAAATTTTCAAAAACAATTTTAAATTTTTCTCTTTTTTACACGTACGCCTTCAACTTCATAAACATTTTCGATAGCGATAAAAGCTCTGGGGTCAATGTTTTTGGCTATTTCTTTGAGCTTTTGAACTTGAAGACGAGATATTACACAATAAACAATTCTTTTGTTAATTCCCGAATACCCGCCTTGAGCGTCAACATAAGTAACACTTACATCCATGTGTTCCATTATGTCTTTCCCGATTTCCTGCGAATAGTCGGTTATTATAAATACCGATTTTGACTCGTTTAAACCTTCAATAACTACATCCATTGTTTTATAGGCAACAAAATAAGTGATTATAGAATAAAGTGCATGCTGCCAATCATATATGAAGCCTGCTATTGTAAAAATGAAAACATTGATAAACATTATAATTTCGCCGACTGAAAAACTTATCTTTTTAGTCACATAAATAGCCAGAATCTCTGTTCCGTCGACAGAAGCACCGTTTCTAATTATAAATCCGACTCCCGTTCCCAATATTAATCCGCCAAATATTGCGGCAAGGAAAAGTTCAAGATTCTCTATAACGCAGTGACCGTGGAATAATTGAGAGAAAAATGTTACTCCGCCCGCAAATACCAAAATTGAAAACAGCGTTGAAAAAACAAATCTTTTCCCGAGTTTTTGCAGTGCAAGTATTATAAACGGCAAGTTTATAAATACGATAAAAATACCCAAAGGCTGTTTTGTCAATGTATTTAATATCATTGATATACCTGTAACGCCGCCGTCTATTATTGCACTCGGAACTAAAAATCCCTCAATTGCAAATGCGTATATCAAAGCGCCAAGTGTAAGGAAAAAATAATCTTTTATATAAGTTTTCATTTTCAACCTCTTTTAAAATTATTTTTTACTGCTTAGATGCAGCTTTTAATCTTGCCATAGCTCTTTGAAGCGCTTCATTTGCAAGTTTCAAATCTCTTTGAGTTTCTGCTGTCATAATTTTTGCTTCCGCTCTTTCTTTAGCGAGTTTAGCTCTTGTTGTATCAATATTATTTCCGCATTCTGCTACTTCCGTAAGAATAATAGCTTCATTATTCTTGAACTGGAAGGCACCGCCTATAATTGAAAAATATATTTCTTCATTGTTTTTGACTACTTTTGCGGTATCAACGGCGAGCGAGGACATAAAAGGGATGTGATTGGGAAGTATTCCAAAACTGCCTTTTTGCCCCATAGCATAAACGGCGTCAACATCGTCTTCAAAAACAATTTTTTCAGGTGTAATTAATTTAAAATGGATGGTCTTATCTGCCATAAATTTGCCTATTTAACCTTTTTAGCGTTTTCAAGTACGTCTTCAATAGTGCCTGCCATATAAAAGGCTTGTTCTGGTATATTGTCATATTGACCTTCAACAATTCCTTTAAACCCTGCAATTGTATCTTCAAGCTTGACATATCTTCCCGAAATTCCCGAGAATTGCTCTGCAACAAAGAATGGCTGAGAGAGGAATTTTTGAATTTTTCTTGCTCTGTTTACCGTTTCTTTATCTTCTTCAGATAATTCATCCATGCCCAAAATTGCAATGATATCTTGAAGTTCCTGATATTTTTGAAGAATTTCAAGTACTTTTCTTGCAACACTGTAGTGTTCTTCACCGATAATAAGGGGGTCTAAAACTTTACTGTTGGAAGCTAAGGGGTCTACCGCAGGATAAATTCCCAATGACGCAATTTGCCTTGAAAGAACCGTTGAAGCGTCCAAGTGAGAGAATGTAGTAGCAGGAGCAGGGTCTGTTAAGTCATCGGCAGGTACATAAATAGCCTGAACCGATGTAATAGAACCGTCTTTTGTTGATGTAATTCTTTCCTGAAGTTCTCCCATTTCATTTGCAAGCGTAGGCTGATAACCTACAGCGGAAGGCATTCTTCCGAGCAGTGCCGAAACCTCCGAACCTGCCTGTACAAATCTGAATATATTATCTATAAATAAAAGTACATCCTGTTTTGAGTAATCTCTAAAATATTCTGCAGCCGTAAGAGCTGATAAGCCAACTCGCATTCTCGCACCCGGAGGCTCATTCATCTGTCCGTAAATCAGTGCAACTTTATCTATAACTCCTGATTCCTTCATTTCGTTCCAAAGGTCGTTACCTTCACGAGTTCTTTCTCCTACACCGCCGAATACAGAAACACCTGAGTGTTCTGAAGCTATGTTATGAATTAATTCCATAATTAATACTGTTTTGCCGACACCTGCACCGCCGAACAAACCTATTTTACCGCCCTTTTGATATGGTTGTAGAAGGTCTATAGCTTTTATACCTGTTTCTAATATCTCTATATCAGTATTTTGGTCTACTAAAGCAGGTGATTTTCTGTGTATCGGAAGATAAGTATCTGTTTCAATTGCACCCATATTATCAACGGGCTGGCCTAAAACATTTAAAATTCTTCCTAAAATATTTTTACCTACAGGTATTTGAATCGGTTCAGAAGTATTTATAACCTTCATTCCCCTTTTAATACCGTCAGTAGATGACATAGCAACCGAGCGTATTCTGTTTTCACCTAAGTGCTGCTGAACTTCTGCTACAATTTTTGTATTGTCATTTACTTCAATTTCTATTGAATCGTTAATTTCAGGCAGTATGCCCGATTTAAACTCAACGTCAATTACAGGTCCTATGACCTGTGTAATAAAACCTTCTTTTTCGGCTGTTATTGTCATAATACACCTTTTTTCTGTCTACCTTAGTTTATTATACAATTATAAATCTTTTTTGTAAAAGGCGTATCGGTTAATTTTATTATGATTATTACAATTTTATTTAGGAAAGTAACCTGACATAAAAACTGATTATAAGGTGATAGAATAATTGTGGGTTCGTTATGCCCTATAACAGAAATTACTCCGCCCTGTACGATTTATTGGGACTATCAATTATTCTATCAAATACATTATAACAAATTTTAATAACACTTTAAACATGTAGTGAAAATGTTGGGTTAAAATCAAATTTGCCGTAAATAAGTCTAATTTTTAATGTTACAAACTGTGATTTCAAATTTTGCGAGTGGCGTTTTTAAAAGGTTACAAAACGAGCAAGTGTAATGTTGCGACACCAGATTAAATTTAAAGACAAAGAAGCACCCGGAGGGGTGCTTCTTATCAGCTTTGTGTCTAGCCTTTTATTTTTGTGTGTCGTCTTTCATTTTGAAAGTATTAACTTGTACAAATCTTGGTTTATCACCGGTTGGTGCTAATTTTGCAACTTCTCCTACCTTATCACCATTATCATCAACCAGGTCAAAAGCGTTATTTGAATTATTGCGGTTATCTATTATGTAATAAGCACAAGGAAATTCTACAGGCAGGTTATCAGAATTATTTAATATAGTGTCTGTGTTATCACGCATTTTTTGGGTCCAATTTATTCTAAATTGAGGCTTTTCATCTCCCATACCTTCAATAGCTCCCACATCATAGTGCTTACTTGGGTCTAAGTTGGTAAATTCAACTTGTCCGTCTGTACCTTTCTTAAAATCTCCCGCTTGTTTGCCTGTTTCAGAGTCAAACAGTCCGTATGCTCTTTCTGGTATTGCTCTATGTATTATAATTTGCCTTGGGGTAGGGAATATTACAACTTGTTCCGGGTTTTCATTTAAAAATTTATTCTGTTCCATAATAAAAGTCCTTTCTGTTTTTTTGCACCAAAATATTGGCGTCAATTGTGGCGTCGTAACTATTTTGGGGTTAAAAATTTTGATTTTAACCGCATTTTTGTTGGGTAAAAATATCTACACTGTCATTTTCATACAGTGTTCATAAATATTCTTAGTTTTTTTATAAAATTTATATATTATATTCGTATTTAATTTATATAAAATTGTCCGTAGTTTGGCTTAATTATAATATTCCCGTTTTTTTTAAATTTTAAACGTGTATACTAAGATTTTGTTACATTCTGCTTCCTTCCCGAATTTGCGCTTTTTGTTGGGTAAATGTGGTATAATTACTTTGTTTACAAGAGTGAGGGGGTTATGACTTTAAAAGCAGTAAAGGAAAAAATTATTCAATTATTGGAAAAAAAAGACGAAAAAAAATTAATTGAATTATTAAATAACAGTGTAAATGATAAAAAACTTGCTAAAGAATTTGAAAAATCCTCAAAAGATAAAGAAAAATATAATAAAGCTTGGAGAATAGGAAAAACAAAAGATTTTTATTATGCAAGTAATTGGGGAAATGTAAGAATAAATCAAGACGGAGATATAATTCCTCAGAAAAAAGGTAATTTTAATAATGAAGACTTAAACAATATATATTTAGATACAACTAATTATAAAAATTTAGCAAAATATACGAAAGTTTATAATTTTGTTGCATTTGCATGTATGAAAAATGAATACGATAAGCTTCAGCTAATATATCCAGAAGAAACCTTTGTTGTACATCACATATACAATTATGGTGATAACAGAGTTGAAAATATTGTTTATCTGCCAAGAAGTATACATAATAAGGTTAATCATAATTACAAAGCATAATTCTTTTAAAGCATTGTTCTTTGTCAAACTCACTATTATATAAAAGCTATAAATAATCCATGCGACAAATTTTGGCAAAAGTAGTCAAATCAAAACTACAAAACTTTTATTTTCTTTGGAACAGCATTTCTTTTATATTCTTTACAATTAACTATTTTATCAATTGTTATAGAACTCCACCAAACAACTTTTAATACTACACCAAATATCGCAAAAGCAATAGCTCCATTGTTACTTTTAGCTTTTATTTGTTTAAAATCTTTGTACTCATTTGTATTTATATCGTATAAAACTTTATCTCCGTTTAAATATAAAATGTAGCCTGTAAAATAAGGATCCTTGCCAATAAAATCATTATCAAATTGAATAAGTTTTTCACCTGTTTTAGTACTATAACTTGCCCATTTACCGTTTGTTTTTGCTAAACAATATTCTCTAATAATAGAATCATGCAATATCTCCTCATTAATATAAGGTAAAATATTTCTAATTTTTCCGGTTTTATTATTATATTCTTCTAAAGCCCAAAAACTGTTTTTCTTCGCTTTAATATGTGTAATTTCATTATTAGAAATAACATCTCCCACTTCTTCCATATCTGAAAATATCTTTTTTAAATCACTAAAATTATAAAGGTCATATAAATTATTTTCTTTTTGAACAATAAAATGTGTTGTCCAATGATTCATTAAAATATTTTTTAAAACAGTATGAAATAAAACTTGTCCGTCTGTTTTATAAATTCCGTATCTGTCTTTGTTTTTTACTGTAATCAGGTTATCATACAAATATTGAACATCGTTATATATTAGAGGTATTACTATTTTCTTTTGTTTGAGATCATAAACACCTTTTTTTTGATTTTTTTCTACAACGAATAAATTTTTTCCGAGGTTAAGAAAATTCATATCGTTAAACTCATTGATATAGAAAAACTGATTATTTTGATTTAAAAATACAAATTGACCTTCCTTTTGGAATATATAGTTATAACCTGAAGTTTTCAATAACGGATATTCAATAGGTAATATTATTTCATCATTATAATTAATAATACCCCATTTATTATCAATGTTTACAGGTAAAAATTGAGTGTTGGGAATAATTTTATCATATTTTAAAGGAATAATTACACTGCCATTTTGGGAAAAACAAGCTCGCTTCCCGTCTTTATCAGCAAAAATATAATCATCATAAAATGCAAGATTTGAATACTCCACGGGAATAACTACAATTCCTGACTTTGTAACAATTCCGTATTTGTTTTTTTTATCATGAACTTTATACATATTTTTTCTATATAGGAAATCAACCTTATAAGATTTTGCGAGAACTTCCATAGGACAAATTGAATTTAATAATATTAAAATAAAAAAACAAGCTAAATATTTTTTAAATTTCATAATTTAAACTCTTTAGTAATATAAAAATTCTAACATATAAAGAAAAATAAAAAGACCTCTTTTTGAGGTCTTTTCTTTATTAAGCTATTTCTTCATTATTAACGGGTTTTATGGTATTTTCCGTTTTCGTCGGCAGTTTTATTAATTCCGCACCGCCTTCTTTTTTCTTAACCATATCTGCCGTTACAACAAATTCTTTAACGTCTTTTTGTTCGGGCAGTGCATACATAATATCAAGCATTATTTCTTCAACAATAGACCTTAAAGCTCTTGCGCCCGTTTTACGTTTTATCGCTTCTTCCGCAATCAAATCAACGGCATCGGGTTCAAACTTAAGCTCTACACCGTCCATATTTAATAAGCATTGATACTGTTTTAACAGAGCATTCTTGGGCTGAGTTAAAATATTTTTAAGCGTGCTTTCGTCTAACGGGTCTAATACTGCATAAACAGGTACTCTGCCGATAAATTCAGGTATTAAACCGAACTTTAAAAGGTCTTCGGGCTGCAGTTTCTTAAGCATTTTTGCAGCTTCAATTTCTTTTTCGGCTTGAGTCTTAGGCGCAGAAGCACCAAACCCTATTGTAGCGGAATCTCCCGCACGTCTTTCAACAATCTTATCAAGTCCTACAAACGCACCGCCGACAATAAATAAAATATTTGCGGTATTAATTTGTATAAATTCCTGATGAGGATGTTTCCTTCCCCCTTGCGGCGGAACATTTGCAACAGTGCCTTCTATCATCTTTAATAGCGCCTGCTGAACGCCTTCACCCGATACGTCTCTTGTTATACTTGTATTTTCCGATTTTCTTGAGATTTTATCTATTTCATCAATGTAGATAATACCCTTTTCAGCTTTTTGAGCGTCAAAATCAGCGTTTTGATAAAGTCTTAACAAAATGTTTTCAACATCATCACCGACGTATCCTGCTTCCGTTAATGTTGTAGCGTCTGCGATTGCAAACGGTACGTCAAGCATTTTTGCAAGTGTTTGAGCAAGCAATGTCTTACCGCTTCCCGTAGGTCCTACGAGCAGAATATTACTTTTTTGGATTTCTACCTGTTTTTCATCTATGGAAGCATTGTGTGCAATCCTCTTATAGTGGTTATAAACCGCTACCGAAAGTACTTTTTTTGCATCGTCCTGACCAATAATGTATTCATCAAGATATTTTTTTATTTCATGCGGTTTTGGCAGTTTGGTTAAATCCGTTTCTTTAACTTCTGCTTCTGTCGGTTGTTTTTCTTTATTTTCAAGAAATTCTTCGTCTAATATTTCGTTGCATAATTCTACGCATTCGTCGCAAATATAGACATCAGGACCGGCTATAAGCTTTTTTACCTGCTCCTGAGTTTTTCCGCAGAAAGAACATTTTAACTGACTGTCATCATGTGCTGCCATTAATTATATCTCCTGACTTGGTTTTGGCGTTGTATTTACCGTAACAACTTTATCAATCATACCGTATTCTAAAGCTTCCTCAGGTGTCATGATATAGTCTCTGTCGGTATCTTTTTCAATCTTTTTAATTGATTGACCTGTGTTTTTAGCTAAAATTTCATTTAAAGATTTTTTAATTCTGATAATTTCAGCTGCTTGAATTTCAATATCGGTAGCCTGACCTTGAGCTCCGCCTAAAGGCTGGTGGATTAATACTCTTGAATGAGGCAATGCCATTCTCTTTCCTTTAGTACCTGATGAAAGTAAGAATGCCCCCATTGAAGCAGCCTGACCTAAACATATTGTTGATACGTCAGCTCTAATGTGCTGCATTGTATCATATATTGCAAAACCTGCAGTAACGCTTCCTCCGGGTGAATTGATATATAACATAATATCTTTTTCGGGGTTTTCGCTGTCTAATAAAAGCAATTGAGCAACTATCAGGTTTGCTACCATATCATCAATCGGAGTGCCTAAAAAGATGATTCTTTCTCTCAATAATCTTGAGAAAATATCAAATGACCTTTCGCCTCTTGATGATTGTTCTATAACTACCGGTACAAAACTCATCTCTTTTCCCTTTCTAATAAGAGTTATTTACTTATAAATTTTACTTTTGCATTATCAAGAAGTAATTTCGTAACTTTTTCCGATATTACCTGTTGATTTAACTGCTGTAAAATATTAGGATTTTTCTGAATTTCAGCAACAATGTTATCTGCGGTTGTACGGTACACTTGTGCTAAACCGCCTATTTTTGCCTGAATATCTTCTTGTGTTACGTTGATTTTTTCTGTTTGTGCTATTTTACCAATGATTAAAGAAGTTTTAATTCTTTTAACGGCTTCTTCTTTCATTTGGTCATAAATCTTTTGATGACCTTCCTGTTCAAGCATTTTATCGAAGTTACCGCCTTGCATGTTAACTCTTTGTTTAAACTCGCCCATTAATGCCTGAATTTCTCTGTTTATCATTGTTTCTTGTATTTCTATATTAATTTTTTCAAACAATGTATCATATATTTTTTCGGCTGTTCTTTTTTCATTTTCATTTTTTGCACTGTTATCAAGATATTTTTGAATATCTTCTTTTAATAAATCAAGTGTTTCAAATTTCGAGTTTATTTTTTTAGCAAATTCATCATTAATTTCGGGAAGAACTTTTTCTTTTATGGCATTAATTTTTATGTTAAATTCTGCGTCTTTACCTTTAAGTTTTTCATCGTGGTATTCATCAGGGAATTTAACATTTATTTTAAATTCTTCACCTGTGGCTTTATCAACGAGTTGTTCTGCAAATCCCGGAATAAAATTAGAATGAGCTAAATCAAGTAAATATCCTTTAGCGCTTCCGCCTTTTATTTCTTCACCGTCAACATAACCGTCAAAATCTATATTTACAAGGTCTGTATTTGTTGATTTTCTGTCTGTTATATCGTTTAAAGTTGAATATCTCTCTTGCAGTGCTTTTAATTCTTTATCTATAGCATCATCAGCGTTTTTAAATTCTTCAACTTCAACTTCCATGCCTTTATATTCACAAAGATTTACTTCGGGTTTAAGTTCAAGTTTAGCAACAACTTTTAGTGATTTATCATCTGCAAACTCATAAGATTCAACATTAGGAGCTATTATTATATCAAAATTATTTTCTTCTATTGTTGATTCAAATATAGTAGGAAGAAGGCTTTCCAGAACTTCTCTTTGAAGTGCCGCTATACCTACATACTTTTCAAGGATTAATTTTGGTGCTTTACCTTGTCTGAATCCCGGTACATTAACTCTCTGCGCTAATCTTTTACATGCCTTGTCATATTCCCATTGAGTAACCGATGGTTCAATTTCGATATTTAATTTTACTTCGTTGTTGTCTAATTTTTCAATTGTAACTGTCATTTTTCACCTTTTCTAATTATTCGATTTATACACATGCCCATTATTATAGAATGACTATTCTACTACAGATAAGATTATAACACAAATATAATTCTTTCAAGTAAAATAGACAATTTGGAGTACTTTCTATAAAATATATACTGGTGATTATATCCTGTTGTGGTATAATTTTAACTAAGAAGTGAGGATTTTTATGAAAAAATTGTTTATTGTAATGTGTATTATTTCGTTAACGGCAAATACTGTAATGGCGTCTGCTTTCGGAGGATATGACGCAGGAGCGTTAAACAGCCAATATTCAAGAGATTTAAGAATGCATGAAATGGTTACCCGTAGTAAATATAAGAATGATAATGCTATTATTAACAAGTCTCAAGAACCTGCTACTGTTGTTGAAACTGCTTCCGATATCAAATCTTTTAAATTTATTAATAATAAATCATTCACGGAAAAAGAATTATTAAAGGTTGTAGATTATAAGTTAAATGAACCTGCTACGGAAGAAAATATTGCGGAGCTGAGAAAAAAAATCATCAGATTTTATCAAAACAGAGGATTTTATTCCGCTGTTGCCTTCCCCAATACTTCAAATATATCTTCGGGCGAGCTTATTTTTGATATTCAAGAAGGCGGCAGAAACTCTATTACTGTTGAGTAAATAATTTTATTAAAGTTTATATTATACCGTTTAAACAGCCAATCGGATAATTAAAAAGACATAAAATAACCGTAAACTGAGAAAGAATGTTTTGTATGAATTAATTATAGTTTGCGGGAAGTGTGTTATGGGCAAATTGCCGAAAAATATCTTTGTCTGTTTTATTATATTGTTTTTTCCGATTAGCGCCTTTTGTTCGGAGTTTGAAAATACTGCCGATAATCCCAGATTGGTCAATCTTACTCCCCAGCAATTCAGGTCGCTTGATACGATTGAAAAAAGAATTTATAACCATTCTTATTACAATGATAATACAATGGACAGGATTGAAAGATTAGAATTAGACTTGTTTGATTCTATTCAAAAAGGCAGTCCTACCCAAAGACTTAATACATTGAGGCTTGAAAGTACAAAAGTTGCTTTAAGAGGTACCGCCATGACTCCTATGATGATGGATAATTTTAATTCAAGATATATTAATCCCCGAGGCGAAGATGCGCCAAGATATTATGATGATGTAGGTATTATAGACGGACTTATTAAAGTTTGGTGGCCCGATTTTTATGCAAAATTATCAGAATACAGAAAATATAAAGAAGCTAATTTCTTCTAGGCTGTCCGAGAAAATTTTCACACAACGCAGTGGGCTAAGACAGTGGATTAAGCTTTAACTCTTACGGTAAGCGCATTACTTATTGCAGCGGAATTTTTAATATTGCTGCCTGATATGACATTGCCGTCCACGTACATCACTGTCGAGCTTCCGCCGTCTAAATTAATTGCTTCATAACAGCCTAAATGTTTCATTATACTTGCTAGTTCTGTTAATGTAACACCCGTTGTTCCTTCTTTTCTTCCGTCAACGGTTACCATAATCAATACATTATTCTTTGTATATCCTATTGCGGTTCTAGGGTTTCTGCCTGTTATGGAAGAAAATTTCTCACTTTTGACATCAATATATATTTGACCGTCCTTTACTAAATAAGGTCCGCCGCTTATTATGTGGTTTATTCCTTTCCATTTTGGAGTAATTCCGTACGTTATCTCTATTTTGTCTCCGAGTTTTAAACCTTGAACTTTTTCTTTCGGTGCGGAAATAACATACCCGTTTTTAGGTATTAATACAGGATTATTTGATATTGCCGTTATTATACCTCCTTTAACCGCAATATGCTTTGTTTGTGCTTTTGTTAACGGTGATTTTTCGCCCCATACGTTTGTGTATAATAATACTTGTGAAAATAACATTCTCGGCTGATTAATATTGTTAATCTTTATTTCTCTTTCACCTTTTTTAATTTTACCCGTGAATGCTATTCTTGATGTTTTAAACCCGTTTTTTCCTATTCCAAGTCCTACTCTTTCATATATAGGTCCCGTTATTATTTTATTATTAATTACAAGCGTTCCTAACGGAGTTCCCGTATCCTGCTTGAAATATGTTCCGTTTACCGCAATTTTTGTGTTACCTGCTATGTTGTTTATCTTACTTCTGGCATGCAGTTTATTTGAAGCCATTTTGGGTGCTATTTCTATATTCGGATTTATATTTCTGTTGATTTCCGCTACATTTATTTTTATTTTTCTTGATTTGATATTTTTTGTTATTCCAACGTATACTATTCCGTCAGATATTTCTCTTACTTTATGTAATTTATATTTTTGTTTAATTTCGCTGTTCCACTGTTTTTTCAATAAAAAAAGAGCATTAGTCTGCTCTTTTTGTTTAATTTCATTTTGAATATAGTAATTTATAGTGCTTTCTCCCGCACTTAAACGCATACCTCCTCCGGAGAAAACAGCTAGTGCCAAAATAATCAGTCCCAGTCTGCCTGCCATTTTCTCGAAACAAATATTTTGTTCCTGAGCCAATGCGTACATATTAATGTTTCCTTATACTACAATTGTAACATATTTTTCATGAAATTTCAAGCGTTATAGTTGTTTTATAAAGAAAAAATAAGTAAAATATAAATTGTACGAATAAAATTGTCCGAGTAAATTTTTACGATAAGCCTAAGGTGTTACAAAGCGAAGCACCGCAACGTAGTGAGGATGACTGAGCCTGTATGCGTTAGCTGAGTAAAAATTTACGATACCGAATAAACAAGATGGGAGGAAAACATGAAAGAGAAAGCAGTAAAATATTTTATGGAGGGCTATTCATGTTCGGAGTCGATAGTAAAAGCGGCAGCTGATGAAGGATATATATCAGAGGAGGCTGTTAGTATAGCAACATCATTTTCAGGCGGTATGGGCGTAAGATGTTTATGCGGTGCAGTAGCAGGTTCACAAATGGTTTTAGGTGCGATGTTCGGCAGAAATGACAGCCGTGACGGGAAAAAAGCAAGAGCACTTGCTAAAGAATTTTATGAAAAATTTATTCAAAAACATAAAGTTACATGTTGTAAAGTTTTGAGCAGCGGTTATAGTGATTTTCATTCAAAAGACAGACGACATCATTGTTCTTTATTGGTTTCCGAGTGTTGTGATATCCTTGAAGAGTTACTTGTTGCCAATAATGCCAAAACTATAAGTGCTAAATAATTTTATATATCAGAGAAGATTTTTTATATTGTTTATCGGTAATTTCATAAGCAGAGAGAACCAGTTTCTCTGCTTCTTTAATTGCCGATTTTTTATTGGTGTATAAAACGGCAATAGTTTCACCTTGTTTAACCGGTTCAGATTGCTTTTGTGTTAAATAAATCCCTGCACTGTAGTCTATTGAATCCGATTTCTTTTCTCGTCCTGCGCCTAAATTTTTGCAAGCTTTTGCTATTTTAAGTGCGTCGATATTTTTGATAAATCCGTCTTTTTCGGATTTTATTTCATATTTAATTGAGGCTTGAGGAAGTTTTAAATAATCATCAATAATATCAGGGTCTCCATTTTGGGAAATTATAATTTCTTTAAATTTTTCAAGAGCTTTTCCGCTTGAAATTAAGTCATCAAGATATTTGAAAGAATCTTCTTTTGTTTTAAATTTACCTGCTTTTTCAAAAGCACAGTGGCAAAGTGTATATGTAATTTCTTTTAAATCGTCTTCTATATTGCCTTTTAAAAATTCAATGACTTCCTGAATTTCTACAGAATTACCTATAGCTCTTCCGAGAGGCTGATTCATGGAGCTTATAACAGCGCAAATATTTCTGTTTAAACGTTTGCCGACTTGCACCATAATATCAGACAGTTTAACTGCATCTTGAGGAGTTTTGATAAAAGCTCCTGAGCCGTATTTTACATCCAATATTATATGATTGGCACCTGAAGCAATTTTCTTTGATACTACTGATGAAGCTATTAATGGAATAATATCAACGGTCGAAGTAACATCTCTTAAGGCATATAATTTACCGTCGGCAGGTGCTAAAGACAAAGTCTGTGCAGCTATGGCAGTTTTATATTTTTTTACTTTTTCTTTAAATTCTTTTATGGATAAATCTGTTCTAAAACCGGGGATTGATTCAAGTTTATCAATTGTTCCACCTGTATGCCCGAGACCTCTCCCTGATAATTTAGCCGTATACATTCCGCTTGCTGCCATTAAAGGAAGGAAAATTAATGTTATTTTATCTCCTACTCCTCCTGTTGAGTGTTTGTCTATGATATTATTTGAAACATCCGATAAATTGAGAGTTTCTCCGGATTCTACCATATATTTTGTGAGATAAGCCGTTTCATCAAGCGTCATACCTTTAAAATATATTGCCATTAACAGTGCGCTTGTTTGATAATCCTCTATGGTATTATCCATTATTCCGTTAATAAAAAATCTTATTTCGTCTTCACTAAGTTCAAAACCAAGTTTTTTTCTTTCAATAATATCAATAATTTTCATACAAACTCCTAAAAAATAAATAAAAAGAAGCCTTAAACAGTTTCGGGCTTCTTTTATATTAGTTTAATTAATCTTATTTCTTTTGCGAATTTAAATATTGAATAATATCGTTAGTAACATCAACACCGCCTGCATAAACAACTCCGTAATCTAAAATTACATCTAATTTTTTATTAGTGGCAACGGCTTTTGACGCAGCAAGAATATTATTTCTTATTTCATTTTCTTTACTTACTTTTAAGTTGTATATTCTTTCTTCTTTTGTTTCAAGTTCTTTTTTTACTTGATCTTCAAAAGTTTTTCTTTGTATTGGTGATTCAATTGTCTTGTATTGTTTATCCTTATCAATTGAATATTGTTGAAGTTCAAGAATTTTATTGTCTAAGTCTTTATAGGTATTTTTAGCAAGGCTGTATTCTGAGAGAACTTTTTGGAAATCGGCATAACCAATAGTATAGGCATTAGCTGTTAATGAAACTGTAAACATTATTATTAATGCGGCTAAAATTAATTTAAACTTTTTCATTATATCCTCCTTTATTAATACAATTTTAACAAAGTAAAATAATAAAGACAAGTTTAACATTCAAATTTTTTATGTCTGTAATATAATCAATATACAAAGGAGAGTTAAGAATATGCTTATTGTAATGCAGCGTCAGGCTGATGAGGCAAAGATAAATAAAGTTATTGATTTTATAAAACAAAAAGGTTTTGATGCGCATGTATCAAAAGGTGAAGACCATACGGTAATCGGATGTGTCGGAAGAAAAGTTATTGATAAACGTGATATAGAACTGCTTGAAGGAGTAGAAGAGGTTATAAGGATAACTTCTCCGTATAAACTTGTCAGCAGAGTATTTAAACCGGAAGATACCGTAATTAATGTAAACGGAGTTAAATTTGGCGGCGGAAATATTGGGATGATAGCAGGTCCATGCAGTGTTGAAACTTATGAACAGGTGGATGAAACTGCAAGAAAACTGCATGATTGCGGTGTTAAAATTCTAAGGGGCGGTGCTTTTAAACCAAGAACTTCACCTTATGCTTTTCAGGGGCTTGGCGAAGATGGACTTAAAATTTTAAGAAAAGTTGCTGATAAATATAATATGGCTGTTACATCAGAAGTAATGGAAGTTTCTCAAATACCTATGTTCCTTCAATATGTTGATATTTTGCAGGTTGGTGCAAGAAATATGCAAAATTTTAACCTTTTAAAGAGTTTAGGAGAAGTAAGAAAGCCGGTAATGCTAAAAAGAGGCTTAAGTGCAACAATTGAAGAATGGCTTATGTCGGCTGAGTATATTATGTCGGGCGGGAATAGAGATGTGATACTCTGCGAAAGAGGAATAAGAACATTTGAACATATGACAAGAAATACGTTGGATATTTCAGCTATTCCTGTTGTACAGAAAATAAGCCATTTGCCGATTATTGTAGACCCAAGTCATGCTACGGGATTAAGAGATAAAGTAGCTCCTATGTCAAAAGCTGCTGTTGCTGCAGGTTGTGACGGACTTATTATAGAAGTTCATAATAATCCTGATTGCGCTCTTTGTGATGGCGCACAGTCACTTTATCCCGATGATTTCGCAATTTTATTTAAAGACTTAAAAGCTCTCGCTGAAGTGGTTAAGAAAAAATTCTAAAAAAAAAAGAAAGGCTTTAAGCCTTTCTTTTTTTATATTGATTTCTATTTATTTAACTTGTTTGGCAATTTCATTTGTAATATCAGTTCCGCCTGATAATACTGCCCCTTTAGCTAAAACTAAATCATAACCTTTTGCTTTTGCTTGTGTATTAATTATAGCCGAAATACTTTTATCTATTTCAACAAGTTTAGTTTCATAGCTTTTAGCCATTGTTGTTCTTTTTGTATCAAAATCTTTACGATATTTGTCTTGTAAAGCTTTTTGTTTAGTTTTATCTTTTTCAGCTTGGATTGCTTTTGTAGCAGTATCACTTAATTTTTTAAGTTCTTGAAGGTTTTTTTCATTTTGAGCTTTTAAAGCTTTAACTTGAGCTGAAGATTCAACTAATAGAGGAACA
The DNA here is from genome assembly GCA_947589705.1 of Candidatus Gastranaerophilales bacterium. Lineage (GTDB taxonomy): Bacteria > Cyanobacteriota > Vampirovibrionia > Gastranaerophilales > Gastranaerophilaceae > Avigastranaerophilus. The sequence goes on along the minus strand of CANQCO010000007.1, from coordinate 11,340 downwards.
TTTACAACTGCAACTTTAAAGTTTGGTGTTGTTGCTGGAACTGCAGATATAGCATAATTACCTGCTGCAAGACCTAGAGCAAATGCAGCGATTGCAACCGTTAATACTTTTAAATTATTTTTCATATTTCTCTCCTTTTACGTTATGCAAATTATAACATTTTTCTTTATTCTTTTCAAATAACCTGTAGTTTATTTTTCAAAAACTTTTTTTATTGAATCAGTAAAGTTTGGTTTTAATATTCCCTTTTCTGTTATTATTCCTGTAATCAATTCATTAGGTGTAACGTCAAATCCGGGATTAATAATATTAACATTTTTAGCACAAATCCAATCATCGTTGATATGTGTAACTTCATCATGAGAGCGTTCTTCTATTGGAATTTCTTTTCCTGTTTTAATTGATATATCAATAGTTGATAGAGGTGCTGCTATATAGAATGGTATATTATGGTATTTTGCAGCAATAGCTACGGTATATGTTCCGATTTTATTAGCGGTATCACCATTTGCGGCAATTCTGTCAGCCCCGACTACAACCATATCAATTAAGCCTTTTGACATAAAGTAAGAACACATGCCGTCCGTAATTAAAGTAGTGGGAATACCGTCTTGTGTAAGCTCCCAAGTTGTAAGTCTTGCACCTTGCTGTCTTGGTCTTGTTTCATCGGCAAATACTTTTATTGAAGGGTCTTTTGCAAAAGCACTTCTAATAACTCCAAGTGCCGTGCCATATCCTACAGTTGCCAATGCGCCTGCATTACAATGTGTTAATATTCCTGCTCCTATTGGAACAACTTCGGCTCCAAAATCTCCCATTCTTTTATTTATTTCTATGTCTTCATTTTCAAGTTTAATACCGTTTTCAATAATTGCTTGTGTTATTTCTTTAATACTACCTTGAATTTCTTTTGCGAGCTTCATTTGTTTATCAACAGCCCACATAAGATTTACGGCAGTAGGACGGGATGATTTTATAAAATCTGCTCTTTCTTCTAATTTCCTTATAAATTCTTCTTTTTTGGAAGTGTTTTTTTCAAGTTCAATTGCAGCCAATGCCATACCGTGGGCGCCTGCTATACCGATAGCAGGCGCTCCTCTTACTATCATATTTTTTATTGCAAAATACATTTCATCCGATGTTTTTATATCTACCGTTTTAAACTCATTTGGAAGAATTGTCTGATCTATCATTTTTGAACAATTATCTATCCATTCAATTGTTTTTATTTTTGATTTAAAAGTCATGTTTACCTCTTATTTATATATTGTATTGTATATGAAGTTAAAAAGCCGGAAAAAGCATTAAACATTGCACAAAGTAATGAAGTACAAAATATGAGTGTTAAAGTAAATAAAAAGTTCTGACATACAACTTTAACCCAAAAAAATGTTTGAGTTTTAAATATGCTGTCAATTATAAAAGCAATCGGGAAGAAAGTTAAAGAATATCCGATAAAACCTGTAAAACCTGATATTGCACCATAAATCATGCTTTTATCAATTTGTGTATCTTTTATTATATTTAAATGTCTAAGATAAATAATTATAAAAGGCGCCATAAAAAACATTACTGTTATCATTAAAAGAAAAGATAAAAACGGTATAACAGAAACTACACCTGTAATTGCACCCGTTAATACAGAAACTATAGTAATTATCTTAATTAATGATTTTTGTTCCATAATTTTCTCTTTTTAATTTATATTATTAGTTCGTGAACAGCAAAGTGCAATAGCAATTGAATCTAATGTATCATCTAGTTTTGGAAGCTTTTTATATTTTATTGACATTTCAACAATTCTAGCCACTTCATCTTTTGAAGCTCTGCCGTATCCTGTAATCATTTGTTTTACTTCTATCGGAGTATATTCATAAATCGGAACAGATTTAGATTCAAGAACAGAAAGTATTACCCCTCGTGCTTCAGCTACAGGAATAACCGTTTTTTGATTCTTGAAATAAAAAAGTTTTTCAATACTGGCTGCTTGTGGTTTATATTTTTCTATAATTGTTATTAAATCACTTTGAATTTCATATAATCTTGAGGCGTCTGATTTATTTTTATCCGTTTGTATTGAACCTGATGAAACAAGCATTGTTTCATCTTTATTAATTTCTAATATAGAGTAGCCTACAATAGCAAGCCCCGGATCTATTCCTAATATTCTCATTCTTTTATTATAAATCGACTTTATCTAAAAACCACCTTTTAAGTTATGTTACAAATAGTTTATTTTTGATGTTAAAAGTCAATTCTTATCTTCAAAAATTTTTTATATAGTTACGAGGATAATAAATATGAACGTTATAGAACCAAATTCAACATATGGTGTTTCAAATATTGGCAGTACAAAATCTTCTTCAACAGCAGGAAATAAAGATAGTGATGTTATACAACAAAATTCTGCTGATTATAAAGAGAAGGTTGAAAATGAAATTAATATATATTTCGCAATGGAAGGGTTAACTCCTACATCTGATTCTATATATATTTGGGATAAAACATATAAAGAAGGAGATTTTAACTGTACTAAACATAATGGTTTTAATGGAAAAACAACTGTTGTAAAAGAAGAAAATATCTCTTTTGCTAAAGCTATAAGTAATATACTCTCAGAAAAAACTCCTGAAAAAATTGTTGAAGAATATAATAAAAAAAATGAACTTACTAAAAAAACTTATTATAAAGGCGATGGAAGTTATGTAGTAACTTTATATAATACTGATGGTTCTATTAATAAAGAAGCTGTTGTTAATAATACAGATAATAAGGATTCAGGATATAAATCAAATATAAAAGAAACAATATATGATAAAGATGGTTCATATAGAGTAGTTGATACAACTATAGAAATGGACGATGATGATAGTAATCCTGTAACAAAATCAAAAGTAACATTTTATGATAAAAATGGAAAAGTAGACTTATTATCAACAATGTTGAATGAAGTAGTTTTTTCATCCATAGAAGAAATGATATTAGCAAATCTAAAAAAATAAAAAACTGTTTATAAAAATAAACAGTTTTTCTTATTTTTAAGGTCTGATTCTATCCATTAACCTTGGAAATGGAATTGTTTCACGAACGTGAGGCAAACCGCAAATCCAAGCAACAGTTCTTTCTATACCAAGACCGAAACCGGCATGTGGAACAGAACCATATTTTCTTAAATCCAAGTACCAGTCGAAAACTTCTTCAGAAAGTCCTTGTTCTTTAATTTTAGCAAGCAGTTTATCAAGGTCTTCTTCTCTTTGACCGCCGCCAATCATTTCACCGTAGCCTTCAGGTGCTATAACATCAACGCATGCAGCTTTATTTCCATCTTGTTTCATATAGAATGCTTTAACTGCCATGGGATAATGGTGAATCATAACAGGTCTGTCAAATTCTTCGGAGATTAAAGTTTCTTCATCACCGCCGAAGTCTTCACCCCAAGGCGTATCATTTCCTTTCTTATGAAGAATTTCAATGGCTTCGTCATAAGAAATTCTAGGGAACGGACGTTTTATATTTTCAAGTTTGGAAATATCACGTTCAAGAGTTTCAAGGTCTGCCCTATTATGCTCTAAAACTTGCTGAACTATGTATTCAACAAACTCTTCAGCTAAATCCATATCATCATAGATGTCTGCAAATGCAACTTCGGGTTCAACCATCCAAAACTCGGTTAAATGTCTGCGTGTTTTGGATTTTTCGGCTCTGAAGGTAGGACCAAAACAATATGCTTTACCGACAGCCATTGCAGCAGCTTCCATATATAATTGTCCTGATTGTGTTAAATATGCTTTTGTATCAAAATAATCTGTTTCAAACAGGTTGGTAGTTCCTTCACAAGCGTTAGGAGTAAATATAGGTGCATCAACCAGAGTAAAACCGTGTGAATCAAAAAAGTCACGAACAGATTTAATAATTCTGTGACGTACATTTAAAATAGCTTTTTGTTTTAAAGAACGAAGCCACAAGTGGCGATGTTCCATTAAAAAGTGTGTCCCGTGTTCCTTTGGAGTAATAGGATAATCATTTGCAACAGACATAACTTTAACATCAGCTGCATCAAGTTCAAAACCTATTTTTGAGCGGTCATGTTTTTTTACTGTTCCTGTTACTTCTACGGAGCTTTCCTGTGGAATTTTGTCTGCCAAATCAAAAACTTCATCAGATACATTGCCCTTAAAAACAACAGCTTGAATTTCTGCCGTACCGTCTCTTAATTGAAGAAAATGTAATTTACCGCTAGAGCGTTTATTATAAAGCCATGCTTGAAGTGTAACGGTTTGTCCTTCATAGTCTTTAATATCACGTATCCAAATTTTTTTCATAAAATTAACCCCTCTAAAATATCGGCGGGTTAATAATAACATATTTAGATTACAAATTAAATAAAATATTTAAATTTTATCAATAATTTGTTTTATAGCTTCATTAACTTCTTTATCAACAACAGAGTCAATGATTTTATTTATAGAAAGCTCAGAAGATTCTTCTATTTTATTTAAATTTTCTTCATCTTCTTTACCTTTTTCGAGGAATTTTTGTATGGCATTTATTATTTTTTCTGTATCTCCAAATATGTTTTTATAATTGTTTTTATCCATTATAAAATCTCCTTTAAAATACTGAATAAAATATAATTCGGAATGCAGATAAAAAACTTTAGAAAAAAATTTTATATATTAAGTTTTCTTCATAATTAACAGAATATTAACCATATTCTTTAAAAAAAATTATTTTTATGTAAAGATTAAAAATAAAGCGAAAGCTAAGAATAATTAAAGTAGAGATAATAAAGGAAAAAGAAAATGGCAAGACAAGTTCCCTTAGAGAGAGTAAGAAACTTTGGTATTGCAGCTCACATTGACGCAGGTAAAACCACAACAACCGAACGTATCTTATTCTACACAGGTAAAACACATAAAATCGGTGAAGTACACGATGGTGCAGCTGTAACCGACTTTATGGATCAGGAAAGAGAAAGAGGTATTACAATCCAATCGGCAGCTGTTACTGCAATGTGGAAAAATCACCAATTTAACATCATTGATACCCCTGGGCACGTTGACTTTACTATTGAAGTTGAGCGTTCACTCCGTGTATTAGATGGTGTTGTTGCTGTATTTTGTGCAGTAGGCGGTGTTCAATCTCAATCAGAAACAGTTTGGAGACAAGCTAACAGATATGAAGTACCGAGAATGGTATTCGTAAATAAAATGGACAGAACAGGTGCTAACTTCTACAGAGTTGTTGACCAAATTAAGAATAGATTAAACGCAAATGCCGTTCCAATCCAATTACCAATCGGTGCGGAAGATAAATTTACAGGGTTAATCGACCTTATGCGTATGAAAGCTGAAATCTATACCAATGACTTAGGTACGGATATCAGAGAAGAAGATATTCCCGCAGATATGATGGATAAAGCAAAAGAATATCATGCAGCACTCGTTGAAGCAATATCTGAATTTGATGATGACTTAATGATGAAATTTATGGAAGGTGAAGAACCTACAATAGAAGAACTTAAGAAAGTATTAAGAAAAGCTGTATGCGAAAACAAAATAGTTCCCGTTACTTGCGGTACTGCATTTAAAAATAAAGGTGTTCAATTACTTCTTGACGCTGTTATGGATTATATGCCGTCACCCGTTGATGTAAAGGCTATTGAAGGTGAACTTGAGGACGGAACAAAAGTTGCAAGACATTCATCTGAAGCAGAACCTTTTTCAGCATTGGCATTTAAGATTATGACAGACCCTTATGTAGGACGTTTAACATTCTTAAGAGTATATTCGGGTAAATTAACCGCAGGTTCTTATGTATTAAACGCTACAAACGGAAATAAAGAACGTATCTCACGTTTAGTACAAATGTATGCAGATCAAAGAAACGAAATAACCGAAGTATATGCAGGTGATATCTGTGCAGCGGTCGGTTTAAAAGATACAACAACAGGTGATACGCTTTGTGACGAAAATGCACCTATTATATTGGAAAAAATGGAATTCCCTGATCCCGTTATTTCAGTTGCTATTGAACCTAAAACAAAAGCAGACCAAGATAAAATGGGTATTGCCCTTCAAAAACTTGCAGAAGAAGATCCTTCATTCAGAGTTAAATCTGATACGGAAACAGGACAAACAATCATATCAGGTATGGGAGAACTTCACTTAGATATTATTGTTGACCGTCTGTTAAGAGAATTTAAAGTTGACGCTAATGTAGGTAAACCACAGGTTGCATATCGTGAAACTATTTTAGGTAATGCTGATCAAGACTCTAAATTTATTCGTCAGTCAGGTGGTAAAGGTCAATACGGACACGTTAAAATCAGAATTTCACCTGCAGGCGAAAATGAAGGCTTCGTATTTGAAAACAAAATCGTCGGTGGTGCTATTCCGAAAGAATACATCGAACCTGCAAGAAAAGGTATGGAAGAAGCTCTTGAAGGCGGAATATTGGCAGGATATCCGATGATAGACGTTAAAGTTGAACTTTATGACGGTTCTTATCACGAAGTTGACTCATCTGAAATGGCATTCAAAATTGCAGGTTCTATGGCTATTAAGGACGGATGTAAAAAAGCAAGACCTTGCATACTTGAACCTATGATGAAAGTAGAAATAGAAATTCCTGATGAATACACAGGTACAATTATTGGTGATATTTCAAGAAGAAGAGGACGTGTAGAAGGTCAAGAACCTTTAGGTAATACCGGTAACGTAATTGTAAGAGCTACTGTTCCTTTAGGAAATATGTTCGGTTATGCAACAGATTTACGTTCTAATACTCAAGGCAGAGGCACATTCTCTATGGAATTTTTGAAATATGAACAAGTTCCGATGAATGTTCAGGAAGAAATCATTTCAAAAGCAGGTGCTAACGCATAACAATTTTGTATAGGCTGAAACAAAGTGAAGCTGATATGCAATGAGCAGTAAAACAATAAAAAGACGGCAAATATACAGCCGTCTTTTATTGTTAAAAAAAAGTTTATATTGTCGATAATTGCTGTGATTTTAACATTACTACAAATATAGTAATATAATGTGGAAAAGTTTAGAAAAAGTGGTATAATATAAGTGTAGTCAGCCCCAATTATAGGGCAGGAGAAAAAAATAAAAAGGTCCTATAGTTGGTACAAGAAAAAATCACCTGAGCGCGTACATTAGCGAAAGGGACATAATGGATAAGATACAATTTCACAATGACCTAAGAAGGTTAATTGAAATTTTACCTCCAAAGATAGTGGAAGCACTAAAGCCGTACAATTTGGATGATGCAATAGAATTGGTGCTTGATTTAGGTAGAGTCGGGGAAATACGTTATTCGGATAAAAGGACAGATTTTATAGGCAGTGATATTATTCAAGAAGAGGATATAGAATATATTACATCAAGGATACAGCCGTTTACAAATGATAATCGTTCGGGAATTGCGGGAACACTTCACAGAATAAGTGCCATAAAAAACAGACAAGGCAAAGTTGTAGGGTTGACATGCAGAATAGGACGTGTTGTAACAATTGCGTGTATAAAGGATTTTGTACTTCAAAATAAAAGTATATTATTTTTAGGACGTCCGGGGGTTGGTAAAACAACTAAATTAAGAGAAATATCAAGGCTGGTAGCGGATGATTTGGGTAAAAGAGTTGTAATTGTTGATACTTCAAACGAAATAGCAGGTGATGGTGATACTCCACATCCTGCAATAGGTAGAGCAAGAAGAATGCAGGTTTCTCAGCCGATATATCAAAAAGATATTATGATTGAAGCGGTTGAAAACCATACACCTGAAGTAATTGTCGTCGATGAAATAGGTACGGAAGAAGAAGCTCAGGCAGCAAGAACGATAGCAGAACGCGGGGTTATGCTTATTGCAACAGCTCACGGAAATACTCTTGATAACCTTATTAAAAACCCTACGTTATCGGATTTAGTCGGTGGAGTAAGTTCTGTTACGTTAGGTGACGATGAAGCTAAGCGCAGAGGCTCACAAAAAACGGTTCTTGAAAGAGAAAAACAACCGACTTTTGATATAGTTATTGAAATTATTGACAGAAATACTCTTGCCGTGTACAAAAATACCGCAGAAGCTGTTGACTACATATTAAGAGGCTGGCCTATAAGACCTGAAATAAGAAAAGTCGATCAGGTTTATGAAAATAAAACAAAAGATGAAGAAGAAATAGTTCAGGAAAAAGTGCAGCAGGAAGAAGAAACTCTTGCAAGTCAGAAATTAAAATTCAGTTTTTCCCGTCAAGAGTACGTAAAACAGGTTAAAGATTTTAAAAAAATATATATTTATGCGGTTTCAAGAACTGTTTTGGATAAAGTTTTGGAGCGTTTAAACTTGCAGGCGGAAATTACCAGGAACATAGAAGAAGCCGATATAGTTATAGTTCATAAGGCATTTGCAAAAGGCGGAACAAAAATTTTAAGCATTGCAAATGATTATAAACTGCCTATATATTATGTACGTTCAAATTCTATGTCGCAGGTGCAGAAAGTTGTAAAAGAAGCGCTTCATATAACGGATTCAGAAACTTTGCAAGGTTATTATGATGATGCGGAACGTGCACTCGATGAAGCAAAAGCTGCAATACAAAAGATTTTGGCAGGTGCCGATAATGTTGAACTTCATCCTCAAAACCAGCAGATAAGAAAACTTCAGCATGAACTCGTTGAACAGCATAATCTCTCAAGCGAAAGTATAGGTGAAGGCAGTGAAAGACGCTTAAGAATCGTTGGCGGCAGCGATTTTAAAAATGCGGGTTAAGTTGTTTTTCTTATTACCTGATTGTCCTTAATCTCAAAAATTTCAACATTTTTTAAGTATTCTTCCTTAAAATGCAGAGTGTCTACGGATGTAATAATTGTTTGAGTTTCATCTCCTATTGCATCTAAAAGGAAATTTTGCCTTAAATCATCCAGTTCGGCTAAAACATCATCAAGAAGCAAAATTGCATTAGTGTTGATTTTTTCTTTGATGAGTTCAAGTTCCGCCAGTTTTAAAGATAGTACTATGGTTCTTTGTTGGCCTTGAGAAGCGTATTTTTTAGCTTCATTATTGTTTATAAAGAAAGAAACATCGTCCCTGTGCGCACCAACAACCGATTGCGCTCTTATTATTTCTTCGGGTTTCTTTTCTTCAAGTTTATTTTTAAAATTTTCTAAAATATATTCATTATTAAACTCAAATTTTTCTTTGGAGTTTATATCGCCTATTATAGTTGAATTATATATAGTTTCTAAGTGTTCGGTATTAGAAATTTTTAAGTGTTTTTCTTTTGCAATTTTTTGAAGTTCATATAGGAAATTAATTCTTATATATGTCAGATTGCTTCCTGTGATTGCGAGTTGTTCGTTCCAAATGTCTAAAACAGAAGTATCAGCTGATAAATTACCTTTTAAGTTTTTAAGGTAATTATTTTTTTGAGTTTTAATTTTATTATATTTATTAAGTCTGTCAATATAAGCAGGGAAGATCTGGCTGATGGCAGAATCAAGCCATTTTCTTCTGTCATCGGGTGTTCCTCTTAATAGTAAAAGGTCATTTGTTGTGAAACAAACCGCAGAAATATTACTTATAAACTCAGAAGATTTATTTTTATTTATTCCGTTTACTTTTAATTTTTTTCTGTTTGGCGGATTTATTAATACCTCTAAATCAGTATCAATATCAAATTTATTTATTTGTGCTTTAATGGTGCAAAAATCTTCACCCCATTTTATTAATTCGTTATCTGTTTTAGCTCTTAGGGAATCTAAAGAAGAAAGATAATAAACAGCTTCAAGTAAATTAGTCTTCCCTTGAGCGTTTTTACCTATAAAAAGAACCTTATTTGAGTTTAATTCAAGCTCAATATCAGAATAATTTCTGAAATTTTTTATCCCTAATTTCTTAATGAACATAAGAAAATTATAGCAAAAAATATATATAATCTGTTAATATAAATATTAAATTAAGGAGAAAATATGAAAGAAGAAGATATAATAAATATTGGGGAATTGCTTTATAAAAAAAAATTAACCTTTTCGACGTCAGGGAATATAAGTATGAGGACAAAAAAAGGGATTTTAATAACAACATCGGGTTCGGCTTTGGGATTTCTTGATAAAGATGATATAGTTTTGACGGATGAAACAGGAAAAGAACTGGAAGATAAAAAAGCTTCATCAGAAAAAATGCTGCATATAGAAATATATAAAAGAAGAAAAGATGTTAATGCAATAATACATGCACACCCAGTATATTTGACATCATTTGCGGCATGCAATCTGGCGTTAAATGAACCCATTATGTCAGAAAATATATTATATTTTGAAGATATACCCCTTGCGCCTTATGCCATGCCCTCAAGCATGGAACTTGTAGAAAATACGGTAAAATATTTAGAAGACAGAGATGTTGTTCTGATGGCGAACCACGGGGCAGTTGCGATTGCAAAAGATTTAAAGCATGCGTTTTTTAAACTTGAAACGGCAGAATATTATGCACAGGTAATGCTAAATACCATGCTTTTGGGCGGAGCAAAAAAACTTTCAAAAAAAGACGTTAAAGATTTGATAAATTTGAAAAAATCAAGTTTATAATTTAGCACCCTGATAAGAATTTCTGTTTTCAAGCAGTTTATCAATTTTATTTAAAACAACAAATTTTTTGCTGAGCCAAGCAGGAGCCAGCATGTTAGGTTTTAAGCCGTTACCGGCTAGGCGGTGGATAGTAACGGAAGGCGGAAGCATTTCTAAAAAGTCGCATGCTGTTTCAACATATTCATCTTCTTCCATCATCGGGATTTTGCCCTGATAATATAGTTTTACGAGCCTTGTATTATTTAAGACGCATAAAAGGTGGATTTTAACACCGTTAATACCTAAATCGCCAAGAACTTTAGCAGTTTCAAGCATGTCTTTTCTAGTTTCGTTCGGCAGCCCTAAAATTACATGTGCACAGACATTAATATTTCTTTTCTGAGTTTCCTTAAGAGCAATGCAAAAAGTTTCAAAAGAATGTCCCCGATTGATAAATTTTAAAGATTTTTCATGAATACTTTGAAGCCCGTATTCAAGCCAAACGTAATGATTTTTTGTATAAGAGGCAATCAGGTCAAGTTTTTCGCTGTCGACACAGTCAGGACGTGTACCTATAGACATGCCGATAACATCATCATGAGATAATGCCTGATTATAAATATTTTCGAGTTCATTAACGGGCTTATAGGTATTGGTATAAGCCTGAAAATAAGCTAAGAATTTTTGCGCTTTATATTTTTTTTTAGATAAAGCAATTCCTAAATCAAGCTGTTCTTTAATGGAAATATTGTTAGGATAAAGCTGAGAA